>JAGQUE010000086.1:0-4441 GCA_020438665.1 Nocardioidaceae bacterium
GGGATCCTCGTGGTGGGACTGGTGATCTTCCTCATCGGCAAGGCGATCCAGGCCCTCACCGGCGGCAGCGCGAGCCACCAACAGGAACCCGAGAGCGCGGCCCGTGCCTGACGGGCCCCGCGCGGAGGCGACGGCCACGCCCGCCTGGCTGCTCACGGACACCCCGGGGCTGTGCCAATGTGGGCTGGGCGGCGTCCGGCGCAAGGCGTCCTTCCTCCAGCGGACCATCACCGGCGGCTCCGACCTGCTCCGACAGACCATGTTCAGCGAGGACATGGCACGCCGCCAGGGCCTGCTCCAGCGGGTGGACCCCCGGGCCAAGCTCCTCGGCATGCTGGCGCTGCTGCTCGCCGCCGGGCTCGTCCACCACATCCCGACCCTGCTGGTGATGTACGCCGGCACGCTCGCCCTGGCAACTGCCTCCCGCCTGCCGCTGGGCTTCTTCGTCAAACGGGTGTGGCTGTTCATCCCCGTGTTCACGCTGGTCGTGGTCGCCCCGGCCACGCTGTCGGTCATCACCCCCGGTGACGTCGTCGTGCCGCTGTGGTCCTGGCACGGTCACCAGGAGGGACTGACCGCCCAGGGGCTGACCTCGGCGGCGCTGGTCACCTCGCGGGTGGCGGTCTCGATCTCGGTCGTCGTCCTGGTGACGGTGACGACGCCGTGGACCCGGCTCCTCACGGCGCTGAGCTCACTCGGGCTGCCCCGGATCTTCGTCCTGGTCATCGGCATGGCCTATCGCTACCTGTTCCTGCTGCTCGAGTCGGTCACCGAGATGTACCAGGCCCGGACGTCCCGCTCGCTCGGCAAGGTGCGTCACGACGGCTCGGCGCGCTCGTTCGTGGGCGCGTCGGCCGGTGCCCTCGTCGGCAAGGCCAACCACCTCTCCGAGGAGGTGCACCAGGCCATGGTGGCGCGGGGCTATCGTGGCGAGGCCCGCATCCTCGACCGGCTGCACTGGCGCACCACCGACCTGGTGCTCCTGGCCGCCGCCGTCGCCGCCGCCACCCTGATCGTTGCCGGAGACCGACTCCTTGTCCGCTGACCCCGCCCCCCCGGCCACCGAGCCGCGCGACGACACCGCTCCGCCCTCGGACGCACCCGATGACGCTATCCTGGTCTGCCGCGACCTGCGCTATGCCTATCTGGGCCGTTTCCCGGCGCTCGACGGCGTCTCGCTCGACGTACGGCGCGGGGAGATGGTGGCCCTGCTCGGTGCCAACGGCTGCGGGAAGTCCACGTTGCTCAAGGTGCTCGACGGTCTGGCCTTCCCCGACCAGGGCACCTTCCACGCCTTCGGCCAGATGGTCACCGAGGACAACCTGGAGGACGAGCAGTTCTCGGCGGCGTTCCGCTCCCGGGTCGGGTTCGTGTTCCAGAACTCCGACACCCAGGTGTTCTCCCCGTCGGTGCGGGAGGAGGTCGCCTTCGGCTGCCTCCAGCTCGGGCTCACCGTCGAGGAGACCCGGGACCGGGTCGCCGACGTGCTGGCGATGCTCGGGATCGAGGACCTCGCCGACCGGGCGCCGTTCCAGCTGTCCGGGGGCCAGAAGAAGAAGGTGGCCATCGCCTCGGTGCTGGTGATGAACCCCGAGGTGCTGTTGTTCGACGAGCCGACCGCTGCCCTCGACCCGCGCACCCAGGGCTGGCTGACCGACCTCGTCGCCGAGCTCAACGAGGCCGGCAAGACCATCGTCTATGCCACCCACGATCTCGACGTGCTGCGTCGGATCGCAAGCCGTTGCCTGGTGTTCTCCGAGGATCACCGGGTGCTGCGGTCGGGTGCGCCCGAGGACATCCTCGACGACACCGACCTGCTGCTGCGGGCCAACCTCATCCACGCACACGCCCACACCCACCCGGGTCCGGACGGCGTCGTCGTCCACAGCCACCCGCACACGGCGTCCGGCCACCACCACGGCTGACCACGTCCGCCTCGTCACAGCTGCGGAAGGAATCCGTCCGGGACGACGTCTAGGGTCCACCTCATGGAGGAGTTCATCGACGCCGACCTGCGCGGCGCCCGCTTCGCGACCAGCCGCCTCACCCGGGCCACCTTCGATCAGGTCGACCTGACCGGCGCCACCTTCCGCGGTGTGGACCTGTCCGACGTCATCATCCGCGGCGCCGACCTGAGCCGCGTCCGCATCAGCGGCGCCGAGCTGGCCCACGTGGAGATCAACGCCGAGCTCCTGGACGTGGTGGTCAACGGCGTCGACATCGCCCCGCTCGTCGAGGCCGAGCTCGACCGCCGCGACCCGGACCGGCCCCGGATGCGCCCCACGACCGTCGAGGGGTTCCGGGAGGCCTGGGACCTGGTGGAGACCCGCTGGGACGCCACGGTCGCCCACGCCCGACGACTCGACCCGGCGCTGCTCCACGAGTCGGTCAACGGCGAGTGGTCGTTCATCGAGACGCTGCGCCACCTGGTGTTCGCCACCGACGCCTGGGTACGACGTGCGCTGCTCGGCGACCCGGCGCCCTACCACCCGCTGGGGCTCCCCTGGGACGAGGCGCCCGACGACCAGGGCCTCCCCCGCGACCGAGCGGCCAGACCGACCCTCGACGAGGTCCTCGAGCTGCGTCGCGACCGCATGGCCGGTGTCCGGGCCTTCCTCGCCGAGCTGACACCTGCTCAGCTTGCCGGCGAGACGACGCCGGTCGAGGGTCCTGGCTGGCCCCCTCCCGTGTCGTTCCCGGTGAGTGAGCCCCTCCTGGTGGTCCTCAACGAGGAATACCTCCACCGGCTCTTCGCCGAGCGCGACCTCACCCTGCTCGAGGCGAGGACGGCATGACCGCCACCCCGTGGGAGCCGCCCCTGGCCGGCTCCGAGATCGCCCATCTGCTCGGCGCCCTGGAGCGACTGCGCACCACGTTCAGGTGGAAGGCCGACGGCTTGTCGGCCGAAGGCCTCGCGGTCTCGGTCGGCGCGTCCTCCCTCACCATCGGAGGGCTCCTCAAGCACCTCGCGGCGGCCGAGGACTTCATGTTCACCACCAAGCTCCGCGGTGAGCCGATCGGCCCCGCGTGGGACGACAACGGTTGGGAGAACGACCCCGACTGGGAGTTCAGCTCGGCCGCGTCGAACCCTCCCCACGAGCTCTATGCCCGCTACGACGACGCCGTCGCCCGGTCGCGCCAGCGGGTCGCGGATGCCCTCGCCGCTGGCGGGCTCGACCAGACGGTGCACGTCGCCGACGAAGCGGGTCACCACGCCAGCCTGCGTCGGCTGTTGTTCGACCTCGTCGAGGAGTACGGGCGCCACACGGGTCACGCAGACCTGGTGCGCGAGGCGGTCGACGGCCGTGTCGGTGAGGACCCACCGCAGGGGTGGCTGCCGGTCTCGGGACACTTCGCGCTCCCGGTTCCGGCCGAGGACGCGGGCTGACAACCTTGGGCCGGAGTCCGACGTCCAAGCCCCGGAACCCTCACAACCACGGTTCGTCCGCCGATCCCAAGGCTGTGGGGGTCGGACCTCGACCCACAGGGAGCCGAGGTCCCTCCCCGATGAAAGGAGGCGGAGATGTGTGAGCACCGCCTGTGGGCCGACGTCCCGGAGGTCGTCTGTCACCGCACCGACCCGCACGTGCCCGGCGCGAGCTGCCGCTACGTCGCCGAGGAGTCCGAGCGAGTGACCGCACCCCCGAAGCGCACGGACTACCCCTGGTCCATCGCCAGCTGAGCCTGCCGCGCCGGCCGATCAGCCCTCGAAGCGGGCCGCGTCGCCCGAGCCGTAGCGCACCACCTCAGGCCCGTCCTCGGACCAGTCGATCACCGTGGTCGGCTCCGCGATGACCTCGCCGGCCTCGATGACGATGTCGACGACGTGGTCGAGCTCCTCCTTGATCTCCCAGCCGTGCGTGCGCGCCTCGGTCTCGCCGGGCAGCAGGAGCGTGCTGGAGAGCAGCGGCTCACCGAGCGCACCGAGCAGGGCCTGGACCACGACATGATCGGGGATCCGGACCCCGACGGTGCGCTTCTTGGGATGGAGCAGTCGCCGCGGCACCTCCGGCGTGGCCGGCAGGATGAAGGTGTAGGGGCCAGGCGTCGACGCCTTGATGGCCCGGAACGCCTGGTTGCTGATCTGGACGTAGTGGCCGAGCTGAGCGAACTCCTTGCAGACCAGCGTGAAGTGGTGGCGCTCATCGAGGTCGCGGATGCGCAGGATGCGGTCGCGACCCTCCCGGTTGCCGACCCGGCAGCCGAGGGCATAGCCGGAGTCGGTGGGATAGGCGACCAGGGCGTCCTCGTCGCGGATGGCGGCAACGACCTGGTCGACGAGGCGCTGCTGGGGGTTGTCGGGGTGGAGATCGACATAGCGGGCCACCTCGATCACCCCTGGCCAGCGGTGCACAGGTCGCGGCGCAGCTCGGGCGGCAGCGCGAAGATCAGGCTCTCCTCCACGCTCTGGACGGCACGGGCGCCCGGGAAGCCGCGCTCG
>JAGQUE010000086.1:4588-4869 GCA_020438665.1 Nocardioidaceae bacterium
TCGACCAGCCGCACCGAGTTGGAGGAGTTGCCCGATCCGACGACGATCACCAGGTCGGACCCGCGGGCGATCTCCTTGACGGCCAGCTGACGGTTCTGGGTGGCATAGCAGATGTCGTCGCTCGGCGGGTCGACGAGCAGCGGGAACCGCTCGCGGATCGCGGCGACGGTGGCCATGGTCTCGTCGACCGACAGCGTCGTCTGGGAGAGCCAGGCCACCTTGGCGGGGTCGCGGACCTCGATGCCGGCGACGTCCTCGGGGCTCTGCACCAGCTGGATGTG
>JAGQUE010000086.1:4952-11636 GCA_020438665.1 Nocardioidaceae bacterium
GTGGACCTTGGTGACCAGCGGACAGGTGGCGTCGATGGTCTTGAGGCCGCGCTCGTCGGCCTGGCGGTGCACCTCGGGTGAGACCCCGTGGGCGGAGAAGACGACGGTGGCGCCGGCCGGGACCTCGTCGAGCTCCTCGACGAACACCGCGCCGCGCCCTTCGAGGGTGGCCACGACGTGACGGTTGTGGACGATCTGCTTGCGGACATAGACCGGGGCGCCATAGAGGTCCAGCGCCTTCTCGACGGTGATGACCGCCCGGTCGACCCCGGCACAATAGCCGCGTGGCGCCGCGAGGAGGACGGCCCGCTCCGCCTCGTCGGGAGGCAGCACGGACGGGTTGCCCAGATCGGTGGTCATGCGGGCCAGTCTAGGCAGGCGCCGGGCGCGCAGCGGCCCGCCGCCCGAAGCCTGTCGGGGTCGCCGACTACGCTCCCGCTGTGGCCCTGCAGACCTCCGCCGAGCAGCCCGCCCCGGTCCGCCAGATCGCCAACGCGATCGCGGGCTGGGTCGACCGGCTCGGCGCCGTGTGGGTCGAGGGCCAGATCGCGCAGGTCAATCGCCGCCCCGGGATGTCCACGGTCTTCATGACGCTGCGCGACCCGGTGGCCGACATCTCCGTGCCCGTCACCTGTTCCCGGGTCCTCTTCGACGGGCTCAACCCGCCCCTGGTCGAGGGCGCGAGCGTGGTGGTCCACGCCAAGCCGCTCTACTACGCCAACCGCGGCACGCTGTCGCTGTCCGCGCGCGAGATCCGCATGGTCGGTCTCGGCGAGCTGCTCGCCCAGCTGGAGCGCCGCCGTCAGCTGTTGGCCGCCGAGGGGCTGTTCGACCCCGCCCTCAAGCGGTCGCTGCCCTTCCTGCCGTCCTGCGTGGGCCTGGTGACCGCCCCCGGGTCGGCAGCCGAGCGTGACGTGCTCGAGAACGCCCGCCGCCGATGGCCGTCCGTGGTCTTCCGGACCGCCTATGCCGCGGTGCAGGGCCCGCGGGCGGCGGCCGAGGTGATCGAGGCCTTCGAGCGGCTCGATCGCGATGCCGAGGTCGACGTGATCGTGGTGGCCCGGGGCGGAGGGTCCGTCGAGGACCTGCTGCCCTTCTCCGACGAGGCGCTCATCCGGGCGGTCCACCGACGCCGTACGCCGGTCGTCTCCGCCATCGGCCACGAGCCTGACGCACCCCTGCTCGACCTCGTCGCCGACGCCCGCGCGTCCACGCCCACCGATGCCGCCAAGATGGTCGTGCCCGACGTCGCCGAGGAGGTCCGGGGGGTGACCTGGGCCCGCGACCGGGTTCGTGCCCTGCTCGGCCAGCTCCTCGACCGGGAGGAGGCTGGCCTGGCCCTGCTGCGGTCCCGCCCTGTCCTGGCCGATCCCCGTTCGCTCATCGACGGTCGCCGCGACGAGGTCACCTCTCTGGTCGACCGTGCCCGCCGGACGCTGCGCCACGCACTCGACCGTGCCTCCGACGACGTCGCCCACCAGGCGGCCCGGGCCCGGTCGCTCTCCCCGCTGGCCACCCTGCAGCGTGGCTATGCCGTGCTCCAGGATGCCGAGGGCCACGTGGTCACCTCGGTCACCGAGGTCGATCCCCGTGACCTGCTGTCCGTCCGCGTCGCCGACGGGCGGATCCACGTGACCGCCGGCGACACCGAGCCCCTCGCCCCGTCCGACGATCCCCCAGGAGCCACCGATGGCTGACGCCCAGGACGACCAGCTCACCTATGAGGCAGCGCGAGAGGAGCTCATCGACGTCGTCCGACGCCTCGAGGCGGGCGGCACCACCTTGGAGGAGTCGCTCGCCCTCTGGGAACGCGGCGAACAGCTCGCCCGGCGTTGCCAGGAGTGGCTTGACGGAGCCCGGGCGCGGCTCGACGCAGCCGTCACCCCGGACGAGGACTGATCGGCCCAGGTCGGCCCACGGCGTCAGCCCTCGACGGGCTCGGTGGTGAGTGCCGCGACCACCGTCTGCAGGTCCACCTCGGGCGCCGACCCGAACACCAGCACCCACTGGTCGCCCACCTCGGCGGCATAGGCGTGATCTCCACCGGCGTCGCTGAAGGACTGCCAGGTCGTGGCGAGCGGACTCTGGATCGTGACGGGGTCACCCTCCTCGGCCTGCTCGTCGACATAGGTCTCGAGGAGGTCGGGGAGTGACTGCGACGACTGCCGGACCCCGACGAACCGGTCGTCGTCGGTGAGGATGCCGATGCCCCAGGAGAGAGCGACGGTGCCAGGAACGACGTCGACGCTGGTCGGCAGCCAGCCGTCGGGCAGCCCGGCCGGATAGACCGGCCGTGACCCGTCCTGCTGGAGCGCCCTCACCGTGGCCAGATAGTCGACCTTCTCCGGCCTGACCTCGAGGTCGTCGCGGTTGAGCGCCCGGAACCCTACGAACCCGACGACGGCCAGCACGGTCACCAGCAGGGCGGCGAGCAGCCCGGACGTGGTCCGCTGATAGCGGCCGGGGCGTTCGGGAGCGGGGGTGGTCACGGTCCTGATTCTCACAGGTCGGCTACCGTCGCCCCGGTGCCGACCCCCGCGCTCACCGTGCTGCGCGACGGGGTCCCCCTCCTGGCCCTCGGGATCCTCATCCTCTCCGGGGTGCGCCACGCCGGTCCCCGGACCGAGGCGATCGTGTCCGTCGCCGCCGTCGCCGCGACCCTGGCGCTGGGCGTGCCCGACCGTGCGGCGCTGACCGACGTCGTCGACCGGCTGGCCCCGGTGCTGGTGTTCCTCGCCGGCATCCTGGTCGTCGCCGACGTCTGCTCGCGGGCCGGTCTCTTCGACCACGCCGCGGCCCGGGTGGCGCGCGCGGGGATCGGTCGGCCCGACCTGCTGCTCGGCGGAGCGTTCGTGCTCGCGGCGGCGGTCACGGTCACGCTGAGCCTGGACGCCACGGTCATCCTGCTGGCGCCGGTCGCCGTGGGTGCAGCCACGGCCCTCGATGAGTCGCCGTGGCCATCGGCCTATGCCTGCCTCCGGATGGCCAACTCCGCGTCGATCCTGTTGCCGACGGCCAACCTCACCAATCTGCTGGCACTGCCCTTCCTCCCGCTCTCCTTCCTCGGGTTCGCCGCCGCGATGCTGCCGGCATGGCTGGCCGTCATCGCGATCGAGTACGTCGGCCTGCGGTGGCTGCTGGCCGGCGAGCTGCGCAGCGACGGCCCGACCGAGCCGGCGCCACCCGACGGCGGGGTCCCCCTCCTGCCCGCAGCGGTGGTCGGCCTGATGCTGGTCGGCTTCGCCGCCGGCCACGAGGTGGGTCTGGACCCCTGGGTCTCGGCGCTGGTGGCCGCCGCGGCGCTGGTGACCTGGGCACTGTGGACACGTCGCGACACCGTCACCGGAGTCGTGCGCGCCGCGCAGCCCGCCTTCCTGCTCTATGTCCTGGCGTTGGCGGTCGTCGTCGCCGCGCTCTCCCAGGGCTTCCTGGGCGACTGGGTCGGCCGAGCGCTTCCGCGCGGCCGGTCCTTCTGGGCGCTGCTGGCAGCAGCGGTCCTGGCCACCGTGCTGGCCAACCTGCTCAACAACATCTCGGCCGCCCTCCTGGTGCTGCCACTCCTGGCGCCGCTCGGCACGCCGATGGTGCTCGCCGGGCTGCTGGGGCTCAACATCGGCTCCGGCCTCACCTGGATCGGCTCGCTGGCCAACCTGCTGTGGCGACGCCAGCTCGCCGAGCGCGGCCTGAGCCCGCACCGTCGTACGTTCCACGCCGTGGCCTGGGGGCTGACGCCCGTGACGCTGGTCGCAGCGGTCGCCTGCCTGGCGCTGACCTCCTGAGGGCGGCAGTCGTTACGATCACGGCATGGCCGCCAACACCGAACGTCCGCTCCACCACCACGAGCCCCCCGACCGCAACCTGGCGATGGAACTCGTCCGGGTCACCGAGGCGGCCGCCATGGCCGCCGGCCGCTGGGTGGGCCGAGGTGACAAGAACGAGGCCGACGACGTCGCGGTGGAGGCGATGCGCACGACCATCTCGACGGTGGGCATGAAAGGCACCGTCGTGATCGGCGAGGGCGAGAAGGACAACGCGCCCATGCTTTTCAACGGCGAGGAGGTCGGCGACGGGAGCGGCCCCGAGGTGGACGTCGCCGTCGACCCCATCGACGGCACCACCCTCACGGCCAAGGGCATGAACAACGCGATCGCCGTCATCGCGATCGCGCCCCGCGGCTCGATGTATGACCCGTCCGCGGTGTTCTATATGGAGAAGCTCGTCACCGGACCGGAGGCGGCTGATGTCGTGGACATCCGGCTGCCGGCGGCCGTCAACGTCAAGCTCGTCGCCAAGGCCAAGCGCGGACGCCCCGAGGACGTCACCGTCGTGGTCCTCGACCGGCCTCGCCACGCGGGCCTGGTCGAGCAGATCCGCGAGACCGGCGCCCGCATCAAGTTCATCTCCGACGGCGACGTGGCCGGCGCCATCATGGCCGCGCGCCCCGACACCGGCATCGACCTGATGCTCGGCGTCGGGGGCACGCCCGAAGGCATCATCGCCGCGTGCGCCATGCGCGCCATCGGCGGCATCATCCAGGGCCGGCTGTGGCCGCGCGACGACGACGAGCGACAGCGGGCGATCGACGCCGGACACGACCTGGACCCCGACCACTACCTCGCCACCGAGGACCTGGTCACCCAGGACGACTGCTTCTTCGCGGCCACCGGGATCACCGACGGCGAGCTGATGCGGGGGGTGCGCTACCGCGGCGGCGCCGCCACGACCCACTCCCTGGTGATGCGCTCACGCAGCGGCACCATCCGGTCGATCACCTCCGAGCACCGGCTCGACAAGCTCAGCGCCTATGCCTCGATCGACTACGTCCGCTGACCCTAGGAGCCTGACCCGATGACCGCACCAGCCGGCGCGAGCCCGTCGGTCCCCGTCTCCGACGAGGCCCACGCGCGGGTCCAGCCGGGGATCGACCTGTGCTTCCAGACCTTCGGCGACCCTGCCGGCGACCCGTTGCTGCTGGTGATGGGCCTCGGCGGCCCGATGACGTGGTGGAACCCCGACCTCTGCCGTGAGCTGGCCCGGCGAGGCTTCTTCGTGATCCGCTTCGACAACCGCGACACCGGCCGCTCCACCAAGGTCGGCGGCCGGGTGCGCCGGTCCTCGCTGATCCGCGCGTTCGGTGGCCGCGGGACCCCACCGCCCTACACCTTGGACGACCTGGCCGACGACGCCTTCGGGCTCCTCGACGCCCTCGGCATCGGCGCCGCCCACATCGCCGGGGTGTCGATGGGGGGCATGATCGTCCAGACGATGGCGGTGGCGCACCCCGACCGGGTGCTGTCACTGACGAGCATCATGTCGACCGTCGGCAAGCGCACCGTTGGCTGGCAGCACCCCAAGCTGCTGCCGCTCCTGATCGCGCCGCGCGGTCCAGGTCGGGCGGCCTACGCCGAGACCTCGGCGCGGATGTGGCAGCTCATCGGCTCACCCGCCTATCCCGAGCCGCACGCCGACGTGCTGGCGCGCGCCGAGGAGACCTGGGACCGCGGCTTCAGCGCCAACGGTGTCATGCGGCAGATGCTCGCGATCCTGGCGCAGCCCGACCGCACCCCGCGACTGCGGGGGCTGACCATGCCGACCCTGGTCATCCACGGTCTGGCCGACAAGATGGTGCACGTGTCGGGTGGC
Source organism: Nocardioidaceae bacterium (assembly GCA_020438665.1). The sequence continues at coordinate 10,596 of JAGQUE010000086.1, forward strand.
CGTGCGACGGCCAACGCCGTGCCCGGCGCCGAGCTCCTGCTCGTCGACGGGATGGGGCACGACCTGCCACGCGCGCTCTATCCGAGCTTCGCCGACGCGATCCGGCGTACGGCGGACCGCGCCTGACGACGCGAACGCCGTGCCGCGCGCCTACCTGCCCCGTGCAGGTCACTGGCCCGGCGCTGGTGCGCCGGGCCAGTGACCAAGGAGGGACCGGAATCAGTCGCTCAGTCGCGCACCCGTCTCGGTGTCGAAGACATGCACGTTGTTGGGGTCGGTCATCAGGTGGATCACGTCGCCCTTGTGCACCGAGTCCCGCGCGCTGACGCGCACGATGATGGTGCTGGGAGCGCCCTCGACGTCGGTGGTGCCATAGACGAAGCCGTCGGCCCCGAGCTCCTCGACAACGGTGACCTTGACGGGAAGACCACCCTGCTCAGCACTCACGAGCCGCCAGGCCTCGGGCCGGACACCGATGGTGATGTCGCCCTTCATCTTCTGGGCGGCAGCCTGGTCGACCGGTGCCTCATAGCCGCCGATCATCGCCTTGCCATTGGCTGCCGTGGCCTCGATGAGGTTCATCTGCGGCGAGCCGATGAAGCCGGCGACGAACAGGTTGACCGGCTTGTCATAGAGCTTGAGCGGGCTGTCCACCTGCTGGAGGAGGCCGTCCTTCATGACCGCCACGCGGTCGCCCATCGTCATGGCCTCGATCTGGTCGTGCGTGACATAGACGGTCGTGACACCGAGGTCGGCCTGGAGCTTGGCGATGTCGGTGCGGGTCTGCACGCGCATCTTGGCGTCGAGGTTGGACAGCGGCTCGTCCATGCAGAACACCTGGGGACTCCGGACGATCGCCCGACCCATGGCCACACGCTGACGCTGACCACCGGAGAGCGCCTTGGGCTTGCGAGCGAGATATTCGGTGAGGCCCAGGATCTTGGCGGCCTCCTCGACCCGACGCTGCCGCTCCTCCGCAGGCACCTTGGCCATCTTGAGGGCGAAGGCCATGTTGTCGGCCACCGTCATGTGGGGGTAGAG
>JAGQUE010000087.1:0-4538 GCA_020438665.1 Nocardioidaceae bacterium
GTCGTGTGGTCCTCCATGTCGAGGGTCACCGTCGTCCCGGCGTTGCGGGCGGCGAGGCAGATCGCGCGGGCGTTCTTGAGGGCGATGCGCTCGCCATAGCCGGGGTCGGTGCCCTCCAGCGCCTGCCCGACGGCCGACAGCTTGACCGACACCTCCGCCCGTCGGGCCAGGTTGCGCGCCCCGATGCCCTCGAGCAGGTCGAGGTAGGCCGAGACGTTGGTGGCCGCCTGCTCGACGTCGGCGACGTCCTCACCGAGATGGTCGAGGGTGACGTTGAGCCCCTGGTCGGCCAGCACCGCCGCCGCGTCGAGCGCCGCCGACGTGGTCTCGCCCGGCACATAGCTCTTCACGATCCCCGCGGAGACCGGCATCGACGACACGAGCTTCTTGACCTGCTCGCTCCGCGCGAGCAGGAGCATCGGTTCCCGGAGCACGTGGATCCCTCCCTCGAGACGGACGCGCACCGGGTTCCCGGTGGCCCTCGTTCAGGCTACGCCGTACGCCGCTTGAGGGTCGCGGCACCCAGTGCGAGGCCGGCGATCACCCAGACGGCCACGATGCCGAGGTTCTGCCAGACGTCGGTGGTGTCCGTCGTCCGCGTGAGGGTCTGCATCGCGTCGACCGCATAGGACAGCGGCAGCACGTCGCTGATCGCACTCAGCACGTCGGGGAGCTGGTCGCGCGGAACCAGCAGGCCACACAGCAGCATCTGGGGTACGACGACGGCCGGCATGAACTGGACGGCCTGGAACTCGGTCTGCGCGAACGCCGACACGAACAGACCCAGGGCCGTCCCGAGGACGGCGTCGGCGACCGCGACGACGGTGAGGAGCCAGATCGGGCCGACCAGGTCCATGCCGAGCAGCCCCACGCTGACGCCCACGGCGATCGCGGACTGGAGCGCCGCCATCAGGCCGAAGGCGAGGGCATAGCCGAAGAGGAAGTCGAGCTTGCCCATCGGCATCGCGAGCAACCGCTCGAGGGTGCCGCTGGAGCGTTCGCGCAGCGTCGTCACGCTGGTGACCAGGAACATGATGAAGAACGGGAACAGCGCCAGCAGTCCGGGGCCGATCCGGTCGAAGACGACGCCGGGGGCGTTCTGGAACATCCACCAGAGCAGGCTCATCAAGATCGTGGGCAGCAGGAGCAGCATCGCGAGGGTCCGGTGGTCGCGGCGCAGCTGGGTCAGCACGCGGCCGGCCACGGCGAGGGTGATCCGGGGGTTCATCCGAGGTCCCCGTCCGTCGCGGGGCCACTATGGCGACCGGGTGGCTGCCCGGCGACCAGGGTCAGGAACGCGTGCTCGATGTCGCCGGAACCGGTGCGCTCGCGGATCTGGGCGGGGCTGCCGTCGGCGATGATCTCACCGGCCCGCATGAGGAGCAGCCGGTCACAGCGCTCGGCCTCGTCCATGACGTGGCTGGACACGAAGACCGCCGAGCCCGCGTCGGCGAGGCGATGGAAGATGGTCCAGAGGTCCTGGCGCAGCACCGGGTCGAGCCCGACGGTCGGCTCGTCGAGGACGAGCAGGTCGGGGTCGCCCAGCAGCGCGACGGCCAGGCTGGCGCGCGATCGTTCGCCGCCGCTGAGGCTGCCGATCACCTGCTTCTCGTGGCCGCGCAAGTCGACTGCCTCGATCGCGTTGCCGACCGACTCCTTGCCGAGACCGCGCACCCGCGCGAAGAACGCGAGGTTCTCGGTGACGGTGAGGTCGTCGTAGACGCTGGCGGCCTGGGTGTGGTAGCCGACCCGGTGCCGCAGCTCGGGGCTGCCGGCGGCCTGTCCGAACACGGTGACCGTGCCGGAGCCGACCTGCTGGACGCCGACCAGGCACCGCATCAGTGTGGTCTTGCCGCACCCGGAGGGGCCGAGCAGGCCCGTCACCCCGCCGTCGAGGTCGAGGTCGAGCCCGTGGAGGACCTCGTTGATCCCCCGGACCACGACCAGTCCGTCGATGTGCACCGTGCTTTTCATCATGTGTTGAATTATGACCCCGGCGCCGGGGTGGGCACAAGCATTTCGTGGCGACTCGCCGGCCCGACGGAGACTGTGGTTGGGCGGACGGCGGCAGGAGATCCGGTCGCCGGCATGCGGTGTGCGTCCAGTCGACGTGTGGGGGACGGGGAGGCTGGGGGTTCGCGGCGCGGTCGGGTCACCACGGGGCGGCCCACGACGAGGCCCACGACGAGGGCCCCCGCGCGGGGTGAGGCGCCGTCCGACGCTAGGACGCGACGACCGCGAAGTGCTCCCGGGCGAAGGCCAGCGACTCGGCGAGGTCGCGCTCACGCTCAGCAGGGGTGTCGCAACGGCGGGTGTTGATCTCCACGATGATCTGGCCCCCGAAACCCCGGTCGGCGAGGTGGCGCAGGAAGGCGTCGGCCTGCATGACCCCGCGACCGGGGACCAGATGCTCGTCCTTGGCCGAGCCGGTGCCGTCGGTGAGGTGGATGTGACGCAGCCGGTCGCCCAGCCGCTCGGCCATGGCGATGGGGTCGGACCGGGCGATGGCCGCGTGCGACAGGTCGATCGTGGCGTTGGCGTACTCCTCCGACGACGGGTCCCAGCCGGGGAGGTACATCTCCATGCCCCGTCGCGAGGTCGCCCGCCAGGGATACATGTTCTCCACCGCGAACGCGATCCCGGTCGAGTTCTCCAGCGCCGCGATGCCGGCGACGAAGCCGGTCGCATAGTCGCGCTGCCACCGGAACGGCGGGTGGACGACGACGACCTCGGCGCCCACGGCGTGTGCCATCTCGGCGGAGCGCTCGAGCTTTCCCCACGGCTCGGTCCCCCACACCCGCTGGGTGAACAGCAAGCAGGGCGCGTGCACCGCCGACACCGGGACACCGTGGTGCTCGGCGAGCTGCTTGACCGCGGAGATCTGTTGGCTCAGGCCGTCGATGCCGACCATCACCTCGACCGAGTCATAGCCGAGCCTGGCCGCCCACGCGAACCCGTGGGCGGTGGTCTCGGGATAGGTCGAGGCGGTCGACAGCCCGATGCGAGGAGCGTTCACGGCCACGCCTCGCTAGCCGAGCACACTGATCTGGTCGAGACGCTCGAGGATCACACCCTCGCGCAGCGCCCAGGGGCAGATCTCCAGCTCGGGCAGGTCGAAGATGTCCATGCAGGCCTCGGCGACGAGCGCGCCCGGCACGATCTGGTGGGTGCGGCTGGGTGAGACCCCCGGCAGCGCCTTGAGCTCCTCGGGCGTCATCTCGATCAGCTCGGGTATCCAGCGGGAGAGCTCGGCGAGCGGCAGCGTCCGCGGCACCAGGGCCCCGGCCCCGGACGGCGCGGCACCACAGATCCGGGCCAGCGACCGGAACGTCTTGGAGGTGGCCGCGGCGTGGTCGGGGGTGCCGGCACGCAGCAGATGGCCGGCGTCGCGGGCGATCTGGGCACGGATCTCGCGACGCAGGTCGCGGGTCTCGTCGGCGCTCGGGGTCCGGGCGAACCACTGCCGCGCGAGGCGGGCCGCCCCCAGCGGCAGCGACCAGGCCACGTCGGGTGCTTCGTCGGCGCCGCCGGCGATCTCCAGCGAGCCGCCGCCGATGTCGAAGACGGCCAGCCGCCCGGCCGACCAGCCGAACCACCGGCGTACGGCGAGGAAGGTCAACCGCGCCTCGTCCTCACCCGACAGCACCGAGATCGACACCCCGGTGCGGTCGGCGACGGTCTGGAGCACGGCGTCGGAGTTGGTGGCGTCGCGCACCGCCGACGTGGCGAAGCCGAGCATCTCCTCGCAGCCCTTGTCCTCGGCGACCTGGAGCGCCGACGCCACGAAGTCGGCCAGCGCACGCACGCCCGTCTCGGACACCGCACCGTCGTCGTCGAGGTGCTCAGCGAGGCGCAGCGGCTGCTTGTGGGAGTAGGCCGGGAGCGGCGCGGCGCCACCGTGGGCGTCCACCACCAGCAGATGGCCGGTGTTGGAGCCGATGTCGAGAACCCCCAGACGCATGGGTCAAACCTACTGCGCGACCGCGCCCGGCCCGCCGGACGCTCACAGATCGTGGTCCACGCCCGGCGCCGCGCCGTGGCACATGCCCTCCCCGCAGGTACCGTTTCGCCCGTGCCCGAGGTCCCGCTCACCTTCCCCCGCGCGTGGGTCGAGTTCGCCGACCCAGCCGAGGAGGGCCAGGTCTTCCGGTGCGACCTGACATGGCTCACCTCGAGCTATGAGTGCATCTTCGGCCGTGGCTGCCAGGGCATCTATGCGACCTCGCCCGACACCGGCTGCTGCGCCCTGGGCGCGCACTTCTCCGACGAGGACGACGAGCGACGCGTGGCGTCGTACGTCGACCAGCTGACGCCGGAGCTGTGGCAGCTGCGCCCGCAGCGCGCCACGGTCCGCCGCAAGGACTGGGTGGAGCTCGACGAGGACGGCGCGGCCAAGACCCTCACCGTCGACGTCGCGGGTCAGAGCGCCTGCATCTTCCACAACCGGCCGGGGTTCGCGGGCGGCGCCGGCTGCGCACTCCACGCCCTGGCGCTGGAGCAGGGCCGCCACCCCCTGGAGACCAAGCCGGACGTGTGCT
>JAGQUE010000087.1:4605-4830 GCA_020438665.1 Nocardioidaceae bacterium
CGAGTACGACCGCCGCGGCTGGGGCCCCGGTGGCCATGACCTCGACTGGTACTGCACCGGCAACACCGAGGCCCACCTCGGCGTCCAGCCCGTCTATCTCAGCTCGCGCGCCGAGCTCGTCGAGCTGATGGGACAGGCGGCGTACGACGCACTGGTCGTCCACTGCGACGCCCACCTGCGGTCGCGCTCGATGCTGGCCATCCACCCGGCCGAGCCCGACTGACC
>JAGQUE010000088.1:0-4586 GCA_020438665.1 Nocardioidaceae bacterium
GGTAGAGCCGATGTGGTCGGTGGCCGCTGCTGCTGGGAGCAAGCGCGCGAGCCACGCTGTCAGCTCGGCACCTTCGGCGGCCCAACCAGGACGGTGCTCAACGACCTCCACGCCGCTCTGGGAGAACCTCTCATCCGGGAAGGGCACGAACAGAGTCTCCCAGAAGCACGCCCGTCGGCCGCCCCGTTCAAGCCGCGGCGCCCGTCACGCGGCGATAGGACGCGGTTCGGGCGCGCACAGTTCGGGCCGTTTGAGAGACTCCGGTGTGCACGCGCGCGAGTTTCCGTTCTCCCCGAGATCCTCGTTGCGCCTCGAGATCGGCGACCTAATCGCGGTACCTGGCACAGAGGGCAGGTGGGCCGTCTTGCAGGTGAGTGCCCTTCGACGTAGCGGCCCGGGTGCGAGATCCACCCTGGGGGTGGGGGTACTGCCCTGGAGCGGTGAGGAACCGCCCAGGCCCGAAGATATCGCGGGGCTTGACTTCACCGAGCACGGCATGACGGCAATCGAAATCTTCGCCGATGGTGGAGCCGAGGTGGTCGGTTGTGCGCCACTGGCTGGCGGGGTGCAATCAGACATGCTCGACCACTACGTGGGCGCTAGGCACAAGGTGTGGGGTTGGCGCACGGCGATGCGGCGTGCGCTGGCTGCCGGTGGCTCCGAAGAGTAGACACCCACACCAGGTGGACGCAGGAGACCAAGCGCCCCGTCTGGCGGCGGAGTGGGGAACCTAGCGCCAGCCGTGCACCGGGAGTTCTTGGGCCGAACGAAGCGGCGGGCTCGGCAGCGTCTGACCGGTCTACGGTGTGGTCATGCTGGGCAGGGTGAAGCGTCGCCTGGGGCGGCTTAGGCGCGCGATCAGTGAGCATCGTGTGCTGTTGCTCGACTATGAGGAGGACCGCTGGGTCCTGTGGTGCGATCGCTGCCTGACGGCCCTTGACCGCGAGGCTCCCGATGCTCCCGCGCTGGTGCTTGCCGCGTTCGGTGGGATGGGAAGCATCAACGACCTTGAGCTGTCTCTCCGCAGAGGGCTCCGGTCGGCGATCGAGATCGCCATGCAGTCATCTGAGCGGTCCGATCAGGAGACGGCCGCGAACCAGCGCCTTGTCGAACTAAAGGCCGTCGTCTACGACCAGGCGAGGGCTTTGCAGGCGATATGGCCGTTCGAGAGCTGACGGGTGGCTCCCGGCTGGCCCAGCACCCGGCGGAATGACACGGCCGCGGAGCCGGAGGCGACAGGCGGCGAAGTGTGGCACCCCCTTGTCCAGGTTTCAGCGAGTGGCCGTGACAAATGGCCTCTGCGTTCGCGATCGGCCGTTGGGGTGCGTCGATAGGAGAGTGCCCGCTAACCTTCACCGCCTTGGGTTGCGCACTGCCTTTACTTGAGAGGCGTTGGGGTCTGCATGTCCTGGTTCTCGTTCTTCACCATCGCGACACCCGCGGCGCTTGTCGCAGCTGCGGCGCTACTTCGAACACACGTCATTGACCGACGACGGCTGTTTCTCGACGTTACAGATCGCCTCATCCAGGAGGACGCACAGCGGGGTCGGCGCATGCTCTATGACAAGGCCGACCAGCAGTGGTGGCACACCGCCTCCGACGAGGAGATCGATCGGATCAACCGCGCCATCGCCGTGCTTGACATTGCCTCCTACTACTACTCGAACCACTACATCTCGCGGCGCGCATTCCAGCAGATTTGGGGTATCGCGGTTGTCCGAGTCTGGGTTGCCGCAGCACCATTCGTGACCTGGCGACGCGAGATGGAGGGCTCTCGGGTCTTTCAACACCTAGAACGCGCACACGGTAGCCTCACCGCGTCCCTGTCCATCAGCCCCGACGGGTCTCGCATACGTCCCCCAAGTCGTCGAGGAAGCGGCCAAGCCGATCTTGCTGAATCGCCCCCCAGAGACCATGGCAGCCGGTGAGGGCCACCTGGCGGAGTAGGAAGCAGGGAGTGGGTCATGCCGCCTGGTCACCGCACGAGTACGACGCGAGGCACGGGCGCACCCTGGAACGGACCTGCACGCTGGACTCTGTCCGCGGCCACCCGCCCCGGCCCGCGAGCATTCGGCTGGTCGCCGGTGCGACGCGGCGTCGGGTCGTGGCGTTTCCCGGCGGAAGGACGCTGGGTTCTGGTGGGCGTCAGATGGTGGCGAGGAACCGAAGGTATGTCTCTTCGATCTCGTTGTCGTTACTGGGGATCACGATGGTCTCGGGACGTTGCTTGATCAGGTCCTGCAACCCGTCGTGGTAGCGGCGTAGCGCGTCGGCTCCTCCGCTGGCTGCCACGATGGCGCGGACCTGGTCATGCCACGGATCTGCGTCCGCGTCGACGTCTCCGCGGCGGTCAAACCTGGCCGCCGCGGATTCGGGCTCGTCCATGAGGACTCGCTCCAGGAACAGCGAGTCGGTCTGGGCTGCGCATTCTTCGAAACGCGCGAGCTCGGCTGGATCGACTAGGAGTTGGGGTAGTACGACATCGTGGCCGCCTGCCAGGTAGGCGGTGATCATGGCGATAGCCGCGGGCCGGATTAGAGCACCTGCTGCGGTGAAGTCGGTCGACCAACCACCGATCAGGGTGCGCAGCACGTCGACGTCGCAGTGGAGCACGCCTGGGTGCTCACTGACGAACCTTCTCGCGATCGTGGACTTGCCGATGCCAGGGGGGCCGTTCAGATGGATCAGGCGAGCCATGGCCCCACGGTAGCGAGCCGCCGCAGCGACGGATGTTGATCAAGGGACGCCATCGGTGGCGAAGTGCAGGCCAGATCGACTCGCTCGTCTGGGCGGCGAAGAGACGCGCATAGAGCATCGCGGTCGACGTCGCTGTGGGTCACGTCCAAGTCAGATACCCTGGGGGAATCACTTCGTCGATGGACTGGCGCCGCCGCTGAAAGGCGCCCCGTAATGATCACTTCGGGAGCCCCAACTCCGCGCCGATGAGTGGCGCCAAGATCAAGCCCCACGAGTTGCGCACACAGCGGAGACCTCGGCGGCACAGCTGCTGGGGTCAGCTGATCGTCGCCCCGCTATGGGTGGCCTACGACGCGAACCTCGGCACCCTGCTTCGCACCTGTGATGCCATCGGCGCCTGCCTCGCCGCGCCACGAACGAGGCACTACCGGGACGCGCTCGCCAAGGGAGACACCCTACGAGGCCGACGGCCATGCCTCCACTGGGTCTCGCCCACCAAGGAAGCTTGGATCGACGAACAGCGTGCTGCCGGCAGACGCATCGTGGCGGTCGAACTCGCCGAGGGTGCAACTTCATTGCCGCGGCTGGCGCCATCACGAGGACCGACTGTGCTGCTTCTCGGTCACGAACACTACGGCGTCCCTGACGAGGTCCTGGCCGAGGTCGACGAATGCGTTGAGATCCCGATGGTCGGCCACGGATCCAGTCTCAACGTCGCCGTCGCTGGCAGTCTCGTCGCCTATCGTCTCGCGGGGCTGTCGTAGCGGGGAAGTGCGACGACCAGCTCGTTAGTGGTGCTCTTCGCGGCGATGTGACGCAGGCCGGTGATGGCCAGGGCTGACAGGTGCGGGTGGTTGCGGTCGGTGACGAGGCTTCCGTGTTAGAAGTCGGCGCAGAGCTGAGGCTGGTCGCGCCCGGCATACCCGAGTTGTTGGCGCTGGGCAGGGTCGGCCAGGAGGTCGCGTATCTGATGCAGCACCACCTCGGCCCGCACTCGGAGCACATCAACGCTGATGCAGACGGTGACGTCCGTGCCTAGTTGATCCTGGAGTTGGCGCAGCTCCTTTGCTCGGCTGTACAGCGATGGCTCGGCGGTGTGGATGGTCAACCAGGTGATGGTCGTGGATCGCCCCCGGAATACGACCTCGGAGTCGCGTAGATCGACCCCTGTCACTGCGCCCCAAGGTATTGAGCGGACGCCTGGTCCGGCTGGTAGCGCGATACCGCGGCGCTCGAGGATCCATCCAAGGGAGCCCTGCGAACGTGCCCACCGCACGAGCCTTGGAAGCCCAAGCATGAGCGCGAGCCCGCATCCGCCGATCACCGCCCCGCCGCTAAGGCTGGCGGTCGCCCATCCCGACCGCACGAGCGAGACGAGCCAGAGTCCCCCAAACACGAGAGACTCGACGAGAATCCCGGCATAGATTCCGATCAGGAGGACTCGGGTGCGGCGTATTGGAACCACCAGTAGTTGACCGTCGGCCGCCTGAACAATGGGGAGTTCCGAGGCCTGCCGGCGTGGGGCGGTCAGCACACTCATGGCGCCCATGGCAGCACCGAAGGTCGCGAACGCGCCGCCGATCATCCAGGACTCCACCCGTTGGGGGTCTTCGGTCGCTACGGCAAACCCCACCACAAGTCCAAGGAGGCTGACGCCGCCGAGCAGGACGGTGTTCTTCCAACTACTCATCCTCACCCCAGATTCGGTGACGCGCGTGCCTCCGTCAGGTTAGGGCTCTGCACTGCTGAGGTGGGCAGCTGGTCCAGATCAGTGTCGCCTGACGACGGTGGGCGAGCCCTCGCGACTTCCCGATCACCCGTATACGCGGCGGTATGACACGGCCGCTGGAGCCGGAGGCTATACGCGGCTACTTGAGACTTCCATGCAG
>JAGQUE010000088.1:4635-13823 GCA_020438665.1 Nocardioidaceae bacterium
ACCAGTGTGATCGGTGTGGCTCTCTTTCGGTTTGCGTTCCCGCTGGGCACCGTGCCGGTGCGTGGCTCCAGAGGGGACTGCCCAGCTCTCAGTAGCAGTGCCCGCCCGGCGTCAACTGCCAACGACAAAGGAGGGCGGAGCAGATGGCGAAGGTGTTCATCGGGGTCGATCCCCACAAGCTGTCGGCCACCATCGAGGTCATGGACCGACACGAGACAGTGTTGGCGACGGGTCGGTTCGGTACCGACAAGGTCGGGTACGCGGCGATGCGCCGGCACGTCGCGGGCTACCGGGACCGGACCTGGGCGGTCGAGGGCAGCAACGGCGCCGGCCGCCCGTTGGCCCAACGCCTGCTGGCTGATGGGGAGCATGTGGTGGACGTGCCGGCGAAGCTGTCGGCACGGGCGCGGCTGCTCGACACCGGGCACAACCGCAAGACCGATGCCCATGACGCGCACGCGGTCGCGGTGGTCGCGGTCCGCACTCCGGTGTTGCGGGTGTTGTCCTACGACGCCGACCTTGAGGTGCTGCGGATGCTGGTCGACCACCGCGACGAGCTCACGAAGGCGAAGGTCCAAGCGGTCAACCGGCTCCACCGGGTGCTCTCGGAGCTGGTGCCCGGGCAGACGAAGAAGGACATCACACCCCTGCAGGCCAAGAAGATCCTCGCCGGGGTGCGGCCACGCGACGTTGTCGGCAAGACCCGCAAACGGCTCGCCGCCGAGCACCTGGCCGAGATGGTCGCCCTGGAAGCGAAGATCAAGGCCTCCAGCAAGGAGCTCAAAGCGCTCGTGGTTGCGCGTGGCTCCCATCTGATGGACCTGACCGGCGTGGGGCCGGTGGTGGCCGCCCGGGTCCTCGCCGATGTCGGTGACGTGGCCCGGTTCACCGACCGCAACCGGTTCGCGTCCTGGACCGGGACCGCGCCCCTGGACGCCTCTTCCGGTGAGCAGATCCGCCACCGGCTGTCGCGGGCGGGGAACCGCAAGGTCAACCATGTCATCCACATCGCCGCGGCCTGCCAGATCCGCGTCGAAGGCCCGGGCCGGGCGTACTACCGGCGCAAGCTCGCCGCGGGCAAGACACGGATGGAGGCCATGCGCTGCCTGAAACGACGCATCGCTGACGCCATCTACCGACAGCTGGTGGCCGACGCCCGCGCCGCCCACGCCGCCGGCATGGGCGCGGGCCCGGGAGGGCACCGCGGGGCGTCACTCATATCCAGCGCGACCGGCTCTCACCCGCACACCGGCACTTCGGATCAGCCACTTCCCGGACCCGCCTCACCGACGCTACGCCCAACCCCCCGGAACCGAAAGAGAGCACTCACCCCGACCAGTTGACAACAGAGGGGAGCCGAAGTGACGCTCATTCAACTCGCGTGGCTGAAGGCCGTGCCGACCTAACGCCAAGTCGCTTTGGGCGATGGCAGCATGGAGGCCACTGAGAGAGGGGACGCGATGGGTAGTCCGGTCGAGTTCATGCTGACCGATGTACGAGACAAATACGAGGCCATGCCCTCGTCTAGAGCCTTCGACCGCCTGTACGACGACCCCGAGTGGGGTCACATGTTTGCCGTCCTCCATAAGCGGCTGAACGAGCACTTCACCGCTATCAATGGTCGGGTTGCGACGACCCGGCACTACTGGGCTGACAACAGCAGGGACATGCTCGCGCTCATTGCGGACATCGAGGCCGACCTGCACATCCTCAAGCGGGCAGGGGTCGAAGTGGAGCTGGCAATCGCTTACGAGGACGCGCTGGACCGGTGTCGGCCGTGGCTCGCCATGAGCGGCGGCAGCCCGATCCCGGAGGACTTCGAACCGATCGAAGTCATTAGTTACGAGACAGTCTTCTCCCACGCGGCAAAGACCGTGAAGCTGAAGAAGCACCAAGAGCCCATCCAACTGAAGATGGTGGGCAGCGGGTCCTTCGCCCACGTCTACTCGTATGTGGACCCCGACTACGGCATCAAGTTTGCCATCAAGCGTGCCAAGGGGGACCTTGACGAGCGGGACCTAGAGCGCTTCGTGAAGGAGTTCGAAGTGCTCAAGAAGCTGAGCTTTCCCTACGTCGTGCAGGTCTACCGCTACGACGAGGCCCGCAACGAGTACCGCATGGAGTATTGCGACACCACGTTGCGCGAGTACATCGCCAAGAGGAATGCGAGGTTGAGCTTCGCAGCGCGGAAGCGAATCGCGCTGCAGTTTCTGTACGGGGTCAACTACCTACATCACGAGAGATTGCTACATCGCGACATCAGCCTCCAGAACATCCTGCTGAAGGTCTACGACTCCGGCGCGGTAGTGGTCAAGCTCTCAGACTTCGGGCTCGTCAAAGATCAGTCGAGCGAGTTCACGCGCACCCAGACCGACATGAAGGGCACCGTCCGCGACCCCATACTCAGCAGCTTCAAGGAGTACGGGGTGGTGAACGAGATCTACGCCATCGGCCACATCCTCGCCTTCATCTTCACCGGAAGGGAGTCTCTTCCTGCCGCGAGCGACGAGGTCGGCCGCATCATCCATCAGTGCGCCGTACACAACGTCGACCAGCGCTACCAAGCTGTCACCGAGCTCATCGCCGAGGTCGAGCGGCTGGAGGCTCCACCGGTGCAGACCACCGCTTGACAGAAGGCCCAACTGATCGGCGCGCCCGGCGCGAGGACCCGCCCGGCCTCGCGGCGAACTGAGGCAGCACCGCGGAACAGTTCCTTGCCAGTCTCAACCAAGTACACCTAGCGCCTCCATCGCCTGACCTCCACACTGTGGAGTGTGAAGTCACAGCCCGCCGTCACCCAAGGGCTGGTTTGGCCTTGGGACTGGAGCATCCCTTGGCGGTGGGACTGGAAATGGTTCGTAAGTGGTCAGATGGCCGCAGTTGGTTTCATTCTTGGCGCGCTGGGTTTCGCCGTGACTCTCTGGCAACTTCATCGAACGCGCTCGGCCGCGGAAGCTGCGGCGGCGTCATCAGATCGGACGAAGTCGATCCTTCGCACCTCAGATATTCGAAGGACCATCGCCATCTCTCAGGAGTTGGTCCGCCGGCTGCTGATGCCCACAAATAGGTTGCCGATCGGCGAGCGCCGGATGGCAGCGGAAGACTGGCTCACAATCTATGCGCGGATCCACGCGCTGCTCGAGGCCCAAGAGCTTGGCGTGAGGCATCCGTCCTTGGTTGGCGTGATGGACGACATCGCTGCGGAGCTCTTGATCGCGCTTGCCGCGCTGGAGTCACGTGCCGAGTGGAAGACATACAGCCTTGCGCCATTGCGTGCCCTGATCATGACGTACAACAAGGAGGCTGAGAAGATGCTTGAGCGCCTGACCGAGACTGCGGTGGCGACCGACAGGGCGGTGGCCAACGATGCCTGACCAAGACACCAGGGACAGCCTCCGACGCGCACAACAGACGCTGGTGGATACGCGGCTCGGCAAGATCGAATGGCGCCGAAGCGAGTCAGGAGAATACATCGCCGAGCGCGAGAAGGCAGTTGCAGTCCTAACAAGGAGCGGGGAGCGACGGGGAAGAGTTCGCCTAGAGTTCCAAGCAAAAGGCAGAATTGGGGTTAAGACCAGAATCGAACAGGTGCTCGCCGAGGCGGAACCTTTCCCGTACGAATTAGAACTGGATTCAGCATTGGCCCTCCTCTACCAAGAGGTCGAAGGGCGTCTCGGAGCCGACCCCGATGCTGCAGACCTCTTCTACGAGGAGTAGTCGGTGCTAGAGGAGCAGATGTCCGTAGCTGACCCGAGCGTTCCAGATTCCCATGGGCTCCGAGTAGTACTGCAGAAGACTCGGGATGGCACACTCGGGTGGGAGCAATCAGGCAGTCCCGATGCCTACCGGGGTAAATGGCCGGAAGTCGGGGATGTCTTCGTGCTGGACCGAGGGAGCCGGCATTCCGGGATTCGGCTTCGCATCATGTCGTCTGGCCAGCCAGACGCTGTGAGGCTCATTGAGCAGACGTTGTCTGACCCCAGACCAGATCCGCAGCAAGAGGACGTGGACGCGCTGCTGGCGCTGCTGTTTCAGTTGGTGCGCACGGCTCTCGGAGGCCCGGGTGCCGCTGACCTCTTCTTCTCGACGGCCTAAGGCCACACATGTCATCGGTGGGCTGGCTTGCTAGAACCTCTCGTCTCGGCCGATCCCGCGTATCCTGGGGCGGAGGGCGCCGCCTTCATTGCCCCGGTTTTCGTGCAGGCGCTGGCGGATCGAGCCCTGACGCCTATGCGATCGTGTAACCGTGAGTGAACCCAATCCATCGACGCGCAGCGGCTTGATCTTCGAGGACTTTGTCCGCGACGTGGCCCCGCATCTCGTCGGGCCTGGTGTTGAGTCCGAGGCTGTGTACGGCCCCAAGGATCTCGGAGTGGACATCGTCGTGGAAGGGCCAGGAGGTGAAGTTACCCTGATCGAAGCTCGTAGCGACACGCCTGCGACGCGAACTCGACTCACCCTGGTCGCCGAGCGCCTGCGGCAGGCTGCCCGAGCGGTGTCCCGAGGTCGCAGGGTGAACCTGGTGCTGGCCAGCCCAGGACTCCTGAGCGATGAGCGGTTGGAGATCCTGCGTGCCGCGGACATCAACTACTGGAATGGTCTGAAGTTGGTTCGCGCGGCCAGGGAGGCCGGGGTCTCAGTCCCATCTGACCTTGGGCTCCCAACGGGCGTCTCACTGGTGAAGCCACCCGAGACGGTGCTTAGGCAGCGCCTCCAAGCGGTTCCCAGTGGCACAGGCGGGTGGTTCGCGTATCAAGCATGGTGCCGAGATGTACTGGAATTCCTCTTCCACCCACCCTTAAACGCTCCGGCGTACGAGTCGTCAACTCAGAATCGCCACAATCGGCGAGACATAGTACTTCCAAACTATGCGGAATTCGGATACTGGCGATTCCTGAGGTCGCACTATGGTGCGGACTACGTTGTGGTGGACGCCAAGAACTCCGGTAGCCATGTAAAGAAGGCGGACGTTCTGCAATTGGCGAACTACCTAAGTTCGCACGGTGCTGGACTCTTCGGCCTCATTATGTGCCGTAAAGGTGTGGACACGGCCGCCCAGTGGACGATTCGCGAGCAGTGGACCATGCACCGCAAGCTCATCGTGTCTCTAAACGACGAAGACGTCCTGCAACTTCTCGAGGCCAAAAGATCGGACACCGAACCCGAGGCGTTGATTCGGCAGAAGATCGAGGATTTCCGGCTCGGTATTTGACTGCCGCGCAAAAGCGTCAATGAGTCCCCAAAAGGCAATGCGATGACGTCTATTGCCGAGTTCCTTTGCGCATCGTATTTCAACTCATGGCGGAACCATGGGTCGAATGCCCGACCAACACGAACGTCAGACAGCTGCAGCGAGGCGCTTGAGCTCGCTGTCCAAGCGCATAGAGTCCCGGGGGCCGGTGAACGCCAACTCCTTCTCGAGCAACTCGCGCGACGCCGCGTCACTGAACTTGGGCTTCAGTAACTCCAGCATCTCCGCGTACTTCGCCGCTGGTCCGGTCATCTGCAGCTTGCCTGCAACCTCGACCTCTCGGAAGGACAGGAGGGCTTCTCGGGCCTCGGCGGGGGAGAAACCCATGATGAGCTCACGGTAGACGGGATCGGCATTCCAAGCGATGCCGCTGCCGCGGCCCAGGAACACATTGACTACGGTCAAGGCATACTTCTTCTGCACCGCAACCGGGACGGGGTCAGTACCGACGAGGGTGCGGAGGCTCCGGGCCAGGCCCGGTTCCGTATAGAAGTTGTTCATGGCGTCGTGAGCCGACCGCAGGGTGTCGATCGCGGCGTCCAGGTCCGACACCCGGACACTCTCTGGTAGGTAGGACTGCGCGCCGACCAGATCGAGGATCTCCCGCGCCTGATCTGCCTGTTGTTGGTCGTGGTTGGCCACAAAGCGGCCGTAGCGGACTCCGAAGCCCCGCTTGAGGTCGACGCTGATGTGGGGCCACAGTTCGGGCATGAGCAGGCGGACGTTGTCCTGCGTCTGCACCGAGGAAGTCGGGTCGACGTAGATGCCGAACAGGCCTTGCCCCAGGTTGTCGGCCTGGGCAAGGGGCAGATCAGTGAAGAAGGTCGAGGTGGCCTTGGCCTCAGCCGGGGTCATGTTGGTTGATTTGATGTTCGCGAGGAGCTTGCGGACCTCGGCAACGACGTTGCTCTCAGGCAGAGTGATGACCTCTCGAATGCAGGTCTCTAGGAAGCCAGTGAGCTGCAGTCCGGTGAGCTCGTTCTGGTTTGGGTGGGCTGCGCTGGCGAAGTTCCTCATGTAGCGCACAAGCTCGAGCTGCTTGTAGCCGACGTCTGAAACCAGCCCCATTGTGTTCGTGGCTCGCATCAATTCGCTGTCGTCAACCATGGGGAGGTCGTCGGCCCCTTGGAGCTTCTTGCGTCGGTCTGGCGAGGTCACGGCAATGTCAAAGAAGTAGGCCAGATCGTAATTGACCACACGGCGACGCAGCTCGCGGATGGTCTCATCCCAGAGGTAGTTCAGCGCAGCGTCGAAGAGTCCAGCAGCAACGGCCATCACGAACTTCGACAGGTAGAGCGACCGCGCTCGACCCTCGGCGTCGAGGGAGCTCAGCGCGTCTTCCAGGTTCGAGAAGAGTCGGCGGCGCTCCTCGATCGGCACTAGCACGCCGGTGGTTGGCAGCCCGATGACGCCTATCTGAGCCAGGACAGCCGTCTCATGCTGAGTCAGAGACTGGGCGATGTCTGCTCCCGGCCGTCGCTCCAGCGCTCCGGAGCCCTCTCCGTTGCTCTCGCTCACTGCTTCCAAACCTCCCGAGGAAACCCGTGCTACTTCCCAAGCGAGGGTAGTCGCCTTGAGAATGGTGGGTCTGATGCAGGGTCTGGTGACCCCCGGAGAGGTGACCGAGCGCGATCAGATCGGCCAGATCGGCCGGCGGGCAGCCATGCAAGTTCCTGTCTAGCTTGGCGGGCAATAACAGGTTCCCTTGATGCGACAGGTACCCCCCTAGTGGGCGAGGTGACGCACGCCCTTAGTGGGCGGAAAGCCGTAGGTTCTGGAAACCCGGCGATGCGGGCGGCGCCGAGAGACTCAGGCGGGCAAGACCCGCAGCGCAGACGACGAGATACGCAAGCTGACAGGTCCATCGACGCACAGCCAGTCGGGTGCGGCGCCGTGGATGTTGGGGACCTCGGCTTCGACGACGAGACCGCCGGCGGCGGCCCGGACGGAGGTGCGGGCGCCCTGATAGGTCAGCATGCGAACGATGGCGGTGAAGACGTTGAGGCCGTCGAGGCCCGGTGAGGGCGGGGCGAGCTCGACGCGCTCGGGGCGGACCATGAGGCGAACCTCTCCGTTGACCGGGTCGCCGTCGACGCAGAGCTGGTGGTCGCCGACCTGGTAGGCGGTCACGTCGGGGGCGCACGCGCCGACCAGGGTCGCCGGGAAGAGGTTGGCACTGCCGAGGAACGACGCGACATAGGCGGTCGCGGGTTCGGCATAGACCTCGCTCGGCGTGCCGACCTGCTCGACCTTGCCGGCGACGATGACCGCGAGGCGGTCGCTCATCGTGAGCGCCTCCTCCTGGTCGTGGGTGACATAGATGAACGTCGTCCCGACCCGGTCATGGAGAGCGCGGAGCTCGCGCTGGAGAGTCTTGCGGAGGCGGGCGTCGAGGGCGCCGAGGGGCTCGTCGAGGAGGAGGACGCGCGGCTCGAGGACGAGCGCTCGGGCCAGGGCGACCCGCTGCTGCTGGCCGCCCGAGAGCTGGTGTGGCTTGCGGGAGCCGAGCCTGCCCATCTCGACCAGGTCGAGGGCCGCGGCCACGCGGGAGGACTCCTCGGCCTTGGAGAGCTTCTGATAACGCAGCCCGAACGCCACGTTGTCGCGCACACTCATGAACGGGAACAGCGCATAGGACTGGAAGACCGTGTTGACCGGCCGCTTGTGCGGCGGCACCCGCACCAGGTCGCTGCCGTCGAGCAGGATCTCGCCCTCGTCGGGCTCCTCGAAGCCCGCGATCATCCGCAGCGTGGTCTTGCCGCAGCCCGACTCGCCCAGGAACGAGAAGAACTCGCCCGCCTTGATGTCGAGGTCGAGCCCGTCGACCGCGCGGACGTCGTCGAAGGTGCGGACCAGGCCGCGGAGGCTCACTGCTCCGCCGGCGGTGGCGAGGGGGGTGGTCATCGAGCGTCCTCACGCGAGACGAGCCCGCGTCGCCAGCTCCCCACTAGCGGCCCACCGCGTCGGCCAGGGTGGCGACGTTGCGGACAAAGCGGTCGACGTCCTCGTCGGTGTGCTGGACGGAGATGAGCCACTGCTCGATCTTGCCCCACGGGGGGAGGAAGACCTGGCCGTTGTGCTGGACGAGCCAGTGGGCCTCGCCGAGGCGGTCGTCGACGCCGAGGAAGTCGCGATAGTTGCGGATCCGCTCGGCGCGGAAGGCGATGCAGCCCTTGGCACCCGCGGTGACGACGTGCCACGGCAGGTCGCGGGCGGCGATGATCTCCTCGATCTCGCTGCGCATCCGGGCGGCCAGCCGCTCGATGTGGGCATAGGCGCTGTCGGTGGCGACCTCGGTGAGCATCGCGCGGGCCGCGGCCATCGCGAGCGGGTTGCCGTTGAAGGTGCCGACCTGCTCATAGGTGCCGTCGGCGATCAGCCCCATCAGCTCCTCGGTGCCGCCGATCGCCGCCGTCGAGACGCCGCCGCCGATCGCCTTGGCCAGGCAGACCAGGTCGGGGGTCACGCCCTGCTGCTGGGCGACGCCGCCGGGCCCGACGGTCAGCCCGGTCTTGACCTCGTCGAAGGCGACATAGGCGTCGTGCTCGTGGACGAGCTCGATCAGCGCCGCGAGATAGCCCGGGTCGGGCGGGATCACGCCGGCGTTCATCATCACCGGCTCCAGGATCATGCCGGCGATCCGGCCGGGCTTGGCCTCCAGCACACGTCGTACGGCGTCGAGGTCGTTGAACGGGACGACGTCGACCAGCTCGACCATCGCCTCGGGAACCGCCACGCCCTCCCGGACACTCGCCGGTGACTCGACGGGGCCGATGTCCTCGGGGTCGGGCAGGACCGAGACCTCCACCGAGTCGTGGTGGCCGTGATAGCACCCCTCGACCTTGATGATGCGCTCGCGCCCGGTGGCCGCCCGCATCAGGTGGACCGCGTCCATCGTCGCCTCGGTGCCGGAGTTGGCGAACCGCCACAGCGGCAG
>JAGQUE010000088.1:13896-17184 GCA_020438665.1 Nocardioidaceae bacterium
CTGGACGGCGCGCACGATCGCCGGGTGGGCGTGGCCGGCCAGGCCGACGCCATAGCCGCCGTGGAAGTCGGAGTAGGACGTCCCGTCCACGTCGACGATCGTGGAGCCGACGCCGTGGCTGATCCACACCGCCTGGGGGTTCGCGATCTGCCAGTTGGAGGTCGCCCCGCCCGCCAGGACCCGGCGCGAGCGCTCGATGAGCTCGCGTGACCTGGGTTGTCGCTGCAGGAAGATCTCCGACTGTTCCTCGATGAGCGCGTCGAGATCCATGTCGGCCAGTGAAGCATTGAATAACGGTTCAGTCCAGCGTCCACGGAGGTTCATTGACTCGCCGTTCAACCTGTGTGACCCTGGCGACTCTGGTTAGGGAAGGATCACCAAGGTGACTCAGCCGCAGGTCAGCAGGCGCTCGTTCCTCCAGGCCGGGCTCGCGCTGGCCGGCACCGCCACCCTGCTCAGTGCCTGTGGCGGCGGTAGTGGAGGCGGTGGTGGCGCCTCCGGGACCGCCACCGCGCTCAAGCTGCCGCGGCCCGACAACCCGATCAGCTGGCCTGTCGACGAGAGCCTGATCATCAAGTCCGGCCTGACGCCCGAGCCCGGCAGCACGCTCAAGATCTATAACTACGCCGACTATCTCTCGCCCAGGGTCATCAAGGACTTCGAGAAGGACACCGGGGTGAGCGTCGAGCTCTCGACGTTCAACGACACCGAGGAGGCGCTGAGCAAGATCGCCTCCGGGTCGCTCGAATATGACCTCTACTACCCGTCCTATGACCAGATCGGCAAGCTCGTCACCGCGGGCCTGGCACGGCCCCTCAACCAGGACTACCTCCCCAACATCAGCAACTGCTGGGAGCAGTTCACCAACCCCTGGTATGACCAGGGCTGGCACTACTCCGTCCCCTACACCATCTACACCACCGGCATCGGCTGGCGGACCGACCAGGTCAGCGCCGACCTCGCCGCGTCCGACAACCCCTATGACGCGTTGTGGGACAGCCAGTACGCCGGCAAGACCGCGATCATCGACGACTGGCACACCGCGATGGCGATGGTGCTGCTGCGCGACGGTGACCACGACATCAACACCGCCGACGACGCCAAGATCGCCCAGATCAAGCAGGGCCTAGCCGACCTCGCCCAGGCGACCGACCCCAAGGTCACCGTCAGCATGTACAACGACCTGCCCGCCGGCCAGCTGGGGCTGTCCCAGATGTGGTCGGGCGACATCGTCAACGCCGTCTATTACCTGCCCAAGGGCACCTCGCCCGACGTGCTGCGCTACTGGTTCCCGCCCGACGGCCACGGCATGGTCGACAACGACATGATGATGGTCCTCAACCAGGGCAAGAACCCGGTCGCCGCCCACGTCTTCATGAACTATCTGCTCGACGCCAAGGTCTCGATCACCAACTTCGGCTTCACGGGCTATCAGCCGCCGCAGAACTCCATCAACCCCGACAAGCTCGTCGAGGACGGCTTCATCCCCGAGAACCTCAAGCCCGCCACCGTCCTGCCCGAGTGGTTCGACTCCGCCGACCGCCTGCTCGGCATGCCCGTCGACGTCGAGCAGAAGTGGCTTGCGGTCTGGCAGGAGTTCAAGGCCGGTGCCTGAGGTCGCCGAGGCGGACGCCCCTCCCGCCGAGCCGGCCCCTCCCGTCGTACGACGGCGCACGCGACGCGGCCGGCGGCCCCGCACCGGACTCCTCTGGAAGGGTCTCGCGCTCCCCGGCACGGTGTGGCTGGTCGCCTTCATGGTGGCGCCGCTCTATGTCGTGCTGTCGATCCTCTTCGGGACGATCGACCCGATCCTGCGACGGCCGGTGCCGGTGTGGAACCCGCTCCAGTGGGACCCGACCCAGTTCCAGTTCGTGTTGTCGCGGCTCGTCGGCTCCGACGCGATCTTCGCCCCCGCGCTGGTGCGCACCGCGGTCTATGTCGCGATCGCCAGCGTCGGCTGCCTGCTGATCGCCTATCCGGTGGCCTATTTCGCGGCCCGGATCGCCGACCGGCGGCGCGGGCTGCTGCTCGCCGCGCTCATCGCGCCGTTCTGGATCTCCTACATGATGCGGATGCTGGCCTGGGTCAACCTGCTCCAGAACGACGGCCTGGTCAACAAGATCATCAGCCTTGGTGGGGTCTGGGACCCCACCATCGACTGGCTCAACGGCAACCCGGTCACCGTCGTCATCGGACTGATCTATGGCTATGTGCCCTACATGATCCTGCCGCTCTATGCCGGCCTCGACCGGATCCCCGCCGCGCTGCTCGACGCGGGCCGCGACCTCGGGGCGAGCCGATTCCAGACCTGGCGCCGGGTCACCTGGCCGATGTCGCGCCCGGCCGTGATCGCCGCGGTCATCCTGACCAGCCTGCCGATGCTGGGCGACTACTTCACCTCCGACCTGCTCTCCGGCAACCCCAAGACCTCGATGGTCGGCAACCTCATCAACTCCGCCGTGCTGACCCCCGGCCAGACCGGCCAGGCGGCGGCGTTCGTCCTGCTGGTGCTGGTGATCGCGCTGTTGCCGATGTGGGTCTATGTCCGCGTCAACCGCGAGGGTGAGGGGCTGCGCTCGTGAGCCGCCCCGCCGCGCGCCGCCGTGCGCCGTTCCTCGCGCTCATCACCGGGCTCTATCTCTTCTGGTCGCTCGCGCCGGTGTTGATCGCCGTGCTGTTCTCGTTCAACGACGGCCGCTCGCGCACCAACTGGCAGGGCTTCTCGTTGCGCTGGTATGCCGGTGACCCACTCCGCTCGGTCTTCCACGACCCCGCGCTCCAGCAGGCCGTGATCCACACCTTCCGGCTCGGCATCATCGTCACGCTGATCACCGTCCCGCTCGGGACGCTGCTCGCGCTCGGCCTCGACCGCTGGCGAGGGCCGATCCCGACCGGCGCCAACTTCTTGACGCTGCTGTCGTTCGTGCTCCCCGAGGTGTTGCTCGCCGTCAGCCTGCTCTTCGTCGCGACCACGCTGGCCAACGCGAGCTGGAACCCCGTCCAGCTCGGCGTCGTCGGCCAGGTCATCGGGCTGATCACCTTCCAGCTGTCCTATCCGGTGATCATCGTGCGCGCGCGCCTGCTCACCATCGGGCGGCACTATGAACAGGCCGCGATCGACCTCGGTGCCTCGCCGTGGGGCGCCGTACGCCGGGTGCTGCTGCCGATGATCACGCCGGCTGTCATCGCCTCGGCCGTGCTGGTCTTCGCCGACGTGATCGACAACTTCGTGCTCGCCCGCTATCTCTCCGGGGGGTCCACGACCGAGCCGGTGTCGGTGAAGATCTA
>JAGQUE010000088.1:17242-22065 GCA_020438665.1 Nocardioidaceae bacterium
TCGATGGCGGCCGTGACGATCGGCTTCCTGCTGTGGCGCTGGCTCACCCGCGGTGAGCCCGACCGGGGTGTCGACGCGTTCGTCGGGTGAGCGTCGCACGCGGGCGTCGTACGGCGTGAGCGGGCAAATGGAGCGACCGCTACAAAATCGGGTCTGGCCGAGACCGGCGTCCCGTGCCTAGACTGAACGGGTGTTCAAACCCGCACCGGTCGACCAGTCCCAGCTCGCCAACGCGCTGAAGCCGTTCGGGCAGAGCAACATGTTGCCCGTGGGCTCCTATCTCGACGAGGAGGTGCTGGCGTGGGAGAAGCAGCACATCTTCAGCGGATGGGTCGCCCTCGGCCGCTCCGAGGAGCTGTCCAAGCCACGCCAGATGAAGGCCTATCCGCTCGGGCCGAGCAGCGTCCTGATCGTCCGCGGTGACGACGGTGTCGTCCGCGGCTTCCAGAACGCCTGTCGCCATCGTGGCCACGAGCTGTTGTCGTGCGACGCGTCCACCGAGGGCCGCGCCATCGTGTGCCCCTATCACGCGTGGAGCTATCGCCTCGACGGGACGCTGATCGGGGCGCCGGGCCACAAGGGTGCCGAGCACTTCGACACCGCCGACTATCCGCTCCACACCGTCGAGGTCGTCGAGTGGCACGGCTGGCTGTTCGCCAACGGCGGCACCGACAAGCCCTTCGCCGAGCACGTCGACGGCCTCGACGAGATCGTCGCCAACTATGACGGCGTCGACCTGGTCACCGCCGAGACCCACGAATATGACGTCGACGCCAACTGGAAGGTGATCGTCGAGAACTACCAGGAGTGCTACCACTGCTCCTCGATCCACCCCGAGCTGTGCAAGGTCAGCCCGCCCGACTCCGGCGACAACCTCGACCCTCGCGGCGACTGGATGGGCGGTGACATGGACCTGCGCGACTTCGCCGCCACCATGTCGCTCGACGGCCACAGCGACGGCCAGGTCATCGAGCACCTCGACGAGACCCAGCAGCACACGGTCATGTATCTCGCGCTGATGCCCAACATGCTGCTCTCGCTCCACCCCGACTATGTGATGACCCACCTGCTCACCCCGATCGCGCCCGGCAAGACCCGGATCCGCTGCTCGTGGGCGTTCCCGCGCAAGGTCGTGGAGGAGGAGGGGTTCGACCCGTCCTACGCCGTCGACTTCTGGGACATCACCAACCGCCAGGACTGGACGGCCTGCGAGTCGGTCCAGCGTGGCATGCAGACCGCCGGCTATGTCCCAGGTCCGCTCGCCCCTGCCGAGGACGGCGTCTATGACTTCGTCACCTATGTCGCCCGGGCCTATGCCGGGCAGGAGAGCGACTGAGCCTCGTCGCGGCGTCGGCCGGCGACCGGGGCGACCGGAACCCGGCGTCGAAAACGATATCGACCCAAGGCGCTGCGGGCGGCTGCGCGCGGCTAGGATCCCTGTGTGGCAGTGGCTGGACGCGTCCGCATGGAGGACGTCGCGCGAGAGGCCGGCGTCTCCGTCGCCACCGTCTCCAAGGTCGTCAACGGGCGGTACGGCGTGTCCCGAGCGACCACCGAGCGCGTCACCAACGTCATCCACGAGCTCGGCTATGAGACCAGCCTCGGAGCTGCCAGCCTGCGCAGCCTCAAGACCAACGTCATCGGGGTCCTGGTGGCGGAGTTCGAACCGTTCAGCACCGAGCTCCTCAAGGGCGTCTCCGAGGCGATCGCCTCGACCGACTATGACCTGCTCGCCTTCTCCGGCGGCCACCGCGGCGACATGGTGGGCTGGGAGCGGCGCTCGCTTGCTCGGCTCGGCGGCTCGCTCATCGACGGCGCGATCATCGTGACCCCGACGGTCGTCGAGGCGGGCAGCGGCATCCCCGTCGTCGCGGTCGACCCCCACACCGGGCGCTCCGACGTCCCGACCGTCGACGCCGACAACGTCGCCGGTGGCGTGATGGCGACCGAGCACCTGCTCGGGCTGGGCCACCGCCGCATCGCGATGCTGACCGGTCGCCCCGACCTCGAGTCGTCGCGCCAGCGCGAGGAGGGGTTCCGCCGCGCGATGGCGGCCGCCGGGGTGGAGATCGACGAGAGCCTGGTCCGGGTCGGTGGCTACCGCCCCGAGAGCGCCGAGGCGCCGGCCCGCGAGCTGTTGACCCGCCCCGACCGGCCGACCGCGGTCTTCGCGGCCAACGACCTGTCGGCGATCCGGACCATCGAGGTCGCCCAGGAGCTCGGCCTGCGGGTCCCCGAGGACCTGTCGGTCGTCGGCTTCGACAACGTGCCTGAGTCGGCCATGGCGGTGCCGCCGCTGACGACGATCAACCAGCCGATGCGCGAGATCGGCGCGACGGCGCTGAGCATCCTCGTCGGGCTGCTCGAGGAGCGCCCGCCGGCCTCGACCCACGTGCAGCTGCCGACCTCGATGGTCGAGCGCTCCTCCTGCGCACCGCTCTGACGCCGGCCGCGGCCACGAGCGGGTGGCTCAGCCGCGGTCGACCCTGACCGTCGTACGACGCTCGACGGCCGGGCCCACCGGGTGGACGTCGCCGCCGAGCTGGACCGTCGCCTCGACGGCACGGTCGGCGACCGACTGGCCGACCCAGAGCCGCAGCTCCCCGGGCTCGACGACGCGGCGCCCCGAACGGTCGGCGAAGGCCAGCCGCGCCGGCGGCACGGTGAAGGTCAGGTCCGCCGACGCGCCCGGCTCGAGGGCGACCCGGTGGAAGCCCACCAGCTGGGCGACCGGGCGGGCCACCGAGGCCAGCGGGTCGTGGCTATAGAGCTGGACGACCGTCGCGCCGGCGCGGGCGCCGGTGTTGGCCACCCGCACCGACGCCCGGACCGGGTCGGCCGTGGAGCCCGCCGTCGCACGGAGGTCGGCCAGCTCGAAGGTCGTGTAGGAGAGCCCGAAGCCGAACGGCCGGGCGGGGACCGTCGACACGTTGGTGACGTCGCTGTCGCCGCCGAGCGCCGGGTGCAGATAGACGAAGGGCTGTGCCCCCGCCGAGCGCGGCAGGCTCACCGGCAGGTGGCCCGACGGGTTGACCCGCCCCGAGAGCACCCCGGCCACCGCCCGGGCGCCTTCCTCGCCGGGGAAGAACGCCTGCACCACGGCGCCGCAGCGCTCGAGCGCCCAGTCGACGGCATAGGGACGCCCGGTGAGGAGCACGAGCACGACGGGAGTGCCGGTCGCCAGGATCTCCTCCACGAGCGCCCGCTGGACGCCGGGCAGCTCGAGGTCGTCACGGTCGCAGCCCTCGCCGACGGTGCCCCGGCCGAACAGCGCCGAGTGGTCGCCGACGGCCACGATCGCCACGTCGGCGGCGGCAGCGGCCTCGCGGGCCGCCGCGAAGCCGGAGGTGTCGACGCCCTCGACAGTGCAGCCGAGCGCGTGGACCACCTCGGCCGCCGGCCACTCGGCCACGACCGCTTCCCGGACGGTCGGGGCGTCGAGCCGGGTGTCGGCATCGGGGTGGTGCGCGAGCACGTGGTTGATGAACGAGTAGGCCCCGAAGAGCGCCTGCGGCCGGTCGGCGTTGGGCCCGATCACGGCCACGCGCGCCGGGGCGGCGAGCGGGAGCGTCCCATCGTTGGCGAGCAGCACGATCGACTCCTCGGCGATCCTCGCGGCGACCGCACGGTGCTCGGGCCCGTCGAGGACGACGTCGGTGGGCGGCTCGTCGTCGTAGGTCGCATCGAGCAGGCCGAGCTCGTCCTTCTGCATCAGCAGCCGGGTGACGGCGAGGTCCACCAGCGACTCGTCGACGTGGCCGTCGCGGACGGCCGCGGCCAGGGGCGCGAGATAGGCGTCGCCGGTGGGGAGCTCGACGTCGATGCCGGCCTCGAGGGCCTGCCGGGCCGCGTCGGCCAGGTCCCCGGCCACGTGGTGGAGCAGGTGGAGGAACGCGACACCGAAGTAGTCGGCCACGACGGTGCCGTCGAAGCCCCACTCCTCGCGCAGCAGCCCGGTCAGCAGCGAGCGGTCGGCCGCGACGGGCATGCCGTCGACGGCGGTATAGCCGTGCATCACCGAACGGACGTTGCCGTCGAGCACGGCCATCTCGAAGGGGACCAGGAAGACGTCGGCGAGCTCGCGCGGCCCCGCGTGGACGGGCGCGAAGTTGCGGCCCGACTGGGAGCCGGAATAGCCGACGAAGTGCTTGACCGTGGCGATGACGCCGGCGGACTGGAGCCCGCGGACATAGGCGGTGCCGATCACGCCCACCAGGTAGGGGTCCTCGCCGATGCACTCCTCGGTCCGGCCCCAGCGGGGGTCGCGCACGACGTCGAGCACCGGAGCCATGCCCTGGTGGACCCCGAGCTCGCGCATTGTCCGCCCCATGAGGGCGGCCATGTCCCCCACGAGCTCGGGGTCGAAGGTGGCGCCCCACGCGAGGGACGTCGGGAACGACGCGGCACCCCAGGCGGCGAGTCCGGTGAGGCACTCCTCGTGGACGATCGCGGGGATGCCGAGCGGGGTGTCGCGGACGAGGCGGCGCTGCTGGTCCCACAGCCAGGCCGCGCGCTCGGTGATGTCGATGGGGCGGGTGCCATAGACGCGGGTCAGGTGGCCGAGCCCGTGCTTGCTCGCGCCGGCGAGCCCGGTGTCGCTCGCGAACTCACCGGCGAGCGGCGCGACCGCCTCGTTGTCGTTCTTCTCCCAGAACCCGACGATCTGGGCGAGCTTCTCCTCGAGAGTCATCCGGTCGATCAGGTCGAGGATGCGGTCCGGCGCCTCGAGGGCGACGGTCGGGTGGCGGAGCTCGGTCACGAGCACTCCTTCACGGACGTGGTCGGGTGGGGGGTACGGCGGGAGCGGGTCGCGCGGGAGCGGT
>JAGQUE010000088.1:22106-33017 GCA_020438665.1 Nocardioidaceae bacterium
GCGGTTCGGCATGGCTCAGCCCTTCACCGCGCCCTGGAGGCCGCTGACGATGCGGCGCTGCATGACCAGGAAGAAGACGAGCGCCGGGATCATCGCCAGCGACGTGAACGCGAAGACGCCGGCGGTGTCGGAGGAGTATTGGGAAGAGAAGTCAGCCACCCCGAGGGGCAGCGTCCTCATGTCGCCCTGGAGCAGGAGCAGCGGCAACAGATAGGCATTCCAGGAGCCGACGAAGGCGAGCACGCCGACGGTGATCATGCCGGGCCGCGACAGCGGGACGACGATGCGCCAGAAGAAGCCGATGCGGGAGGCGCCGTCCATGAGGGCGGCCTCCTCGAGCTCGTCGGGAAGCGCCATCAGGAACGGCCGCAGGATCACGACGGTGACCGGCAGCGCGAACGCCGCCTGCGGCAGGGCAACACCCCACCAGCTGTCACCGAGCTTGAGGTCGCGCGTCACCAGGATGAACAGCGGGATGATCGCGACGGTGGCGGGGAAGAGCAGGCCGACGACGAAGACCATGTAGAGCGGCTCGCGCCAGCGGAAGCGGTAGCGGGCCAGGGGATAGGCGGCCATCAGGCCGAGCACCACGACCAGGGCGGTGGTGATGACCGCGATCACGGTGGAGTTGAGGGCATAGGTCCAGAAGTCACTGCTGGTGAGGACGAACCTGTAGTTCTTCATCGTCCACGGATCGGGGAGCCCGGCGGGCGAGTCGGCCAGCTGGGCGTTGGTGCGGAAGCCGCCGAGGATCGCATAGAGGACGGGACCGAGCGTCAGTGCGACGACGACCAGGGCGATCGCATAGGTGAGTGGACCGGCCTTGCCGGAGCGCGCCGCCGGGCGGTCCTTGCGGCTCGCCGGGCTGGTGGGTCGGAGCGGGGTGGTCGTCATGTCGCCGCCCTCGTGCCGATGTCACGGGTGTCGCGTCGCAGGACCAGGACCTGATAGAGCACGGCCATCACGAGCGCGACGATGAAGAGAATCACCGAGGCGGCCGCGGCGATGCCGTAGTTCTGGCGCTTGGTCCCCTCGGTCACCAGGAACGTCGCCATCGTCGTGGTGGCATTGGCGGGCCCGCCGCCGGTGAGGATCCAGATCATGTCGAAGGACTGGAGCGACCCGATCATCGACAAGAACGCCCAGACCCGCATGGTCGGGCCGAGCAGGGGGAGGGTGATCCGGCGCTGGATCTGCCACCACGAGGCGCCGTCGATCTGGGCGGCTTCGAACAGCTCCTCCGGCACGCCCTGGAGGCCGGCGAGGAGGAGCAGCACGGCCAGGCCGAGATATTTCCAGGTCAGTACGGCGAAGACGGTGTAGAGCGCGATCTCGGGGGTGCCCAAGAACCCCTGCTCGGGGCCCTGGAGGCCGACCGCGTGGAGCAGCGAGTCGACCACGCCGTACTGCGGCTGGAGCAGCTGGAACCAGACGACGCCGGCGATGACCTCGGACAGCACATAGGGGACGAAGATGATCGTGCGCAGGATGCCCTGCCCCCACATGCTGCGGTTGAGCAGGAGCGCGATGCCGAGCCCGAGCGGCAGCTGGATGAGGACCGACAGCACGACGATCGTCATGTTGTGAGCGAGGGCGTCGGTGAAGACCTCGTTGTGGAGCACGGTGTCGTAGTTGCGCAGGCCGACGAAGTCGATGAGGGGGCCGAAGCCCTTCCAGCGATAGACCGAGAACTGGACGGCGCGCAGGATCGGCCACACCACGAACATCAGGAAGAGGGCCAGCGCCGGGCCCGTGAAGAAGAGGACCTCGAGCGCCGTGCGGAGTCGGCGGCGTCGCAGCGCCGCCCTCCGTCCCGCCGACCGCGCGGCGGCGCGGCCGGTGGGACGGGAGGACTGGGGGACCTTCATGTCTGTTGCCATGCCGGTCCCCCCGTCGTCGGCAGCCGTCACTTCTCGGCGTCGGCTGCCGTCTGCGTCGCGTCGACGATGTCCTGAGGACTGGCGTCCCCGGCGAACATCAGGGCGATCTCGTCGTTCATCGCGCCACCGACGGAGGCGCCGAACGCGGTGTCGAAGTAGAGCTGGACATAGGGTGCCGAGTCGCGGACCTGGAGCAGCGAGGCCAGCGCCGGGTCGGCCACGGAGGACGTGGCGGCCGGGTTGGTCGGCAGGCCCATGCTGTTCTCGGCGAAGCCCTGCTGGACCTCGTCGGAGAGCAGGTATTCGACGAAGTCGACGGCCTCGTCGGGCGCGTCGGCCGACAGGGCCCATGCGTCACCGCCACCGAGCGCGGCGGCCTGGTCGCCCTGACCGCCGTCGACGGCCGGGAAGGCGAACCAGCCGAGGTCATCGCCCAGGCCCTTGCCGTCCTCGGTGAGGCCCTGCATCACACCGGGCTCCCAGTGGCCCTGCATCTCGGCCGCGACCTTGCCGGTGGCCAGCAGGCCGGAGGCGCTGGTCGGGCCGCTCTGGGCGGGGGTGGAGAGGAAGCCCTTGTTGAAGGGCTCGGCGGCGATGAGGGTCTGGAGGTCCTCGCCGGCCTTGACGAAGCACGGGTCGGAGAAGTCGAGGCTGGTGACCGCGCTGCTCAGCACGTCCTGGCTGCACTCGCGCATCGCGAAGTAGTACCAGTAGTGGGCGGCCGGCCACTTGTCGCCGGCGCCGACGGAGAGCGGCTCCATCCCGGCGGCCTTGAGCTTGTCGATGGCGGCGTACATCTCGGTCCAGTTGGTCGGGGTCGCGGTGATGCCGGCCTCCTCGAACATCGCCTTGTTGTACCAGATGCCCACGACGCCGACCGAGAACGGCAGGCCATAGGTCTTGTCGTCGACCTGCCAGCCGGCGACGGAGCCGCCCAGCGTGGCGATCGTGTCGGCGGCCTTGTCGGTGAGGTCCATCGTGAGACCCGCCTCGACGTGGTCGGCGAGCTCGCCGCCGCCTCGCTCCATGTAGATGTCGGGAGCCTCACCGCTCTGGAACATGGCGTCGAGCTTGGTCAGCATGTCCTCGTGCTGCATCGCGGTGATCTCGATGGTGACGCCGGGGTGGTCCGCCTCGAAGTCCTTGGCGACCTGCTCGTAGTAGGCCTTGCCGGGGTCGGTGTTGGAGTTGTGCAGCCAGGTGATGGTCACCCCGTCGCCTGAGTCCGCGGTGTCACCTCCTCCGGAACCGCAAGCGCCCAGCAGGGCGACCGCGGCACCGATGGCCATCACTCGCAGGAACGGCGTCCTCGTCATCGTGGTGCTCCTCGTCGTGGGAGGGATGTCTCACAGCCACGCTGGCACTTGGCTGTGGAATGTGTCAATCGTTGTCGATAACGTTATCGTAAACGTGACTCAGGACACAACGAGTGGGAGGAGCGGTGCCGTGACGGTCAGCGTGGAGCCGGTCCTCGGGGCAGCGGGCGGCGTGCTCGGGGGGTCGTCGCGCGTCGCCGCCCTCACCGTCGACGACGGACCCAACGGCGACACCACGGCCGCCCTGCTCGACCTGCTCGCCGCACTCGGGGTCCCGGCCGTGTTCTGCCTGGTCGGCGGCAACCTGGGGCGCCGCCACGACACCCTCGTGCGCCGGATGGTGGCCGAGGGCCACCTCGTCGCCAACCACGGCATGACCTATGCCGACATGGGGACCTGGCCGCCCGACCTCGTCGAACGAGACCTCACCGCCGTCAACACCCTCATCCGGCGCGCCCTTGGCGACCCCGCCGCGCCGATCCCCTACTTCCGCGCCCCCAACGGCAGCTGGGGTCACACCGCCGAGGTCGCGTGTCGCCTGGGGCTGCAGCCGCTCGGCGTCGTCAACACCATCGGCGACTGGGAGACCCAGGACGAGGCGACGCTCACCACAAGGCTCCGCGAGGCCATCCGGCCCGGGGAGCTCTTCGTCGTCCACGACGGGGGCGGCGACCGCCGCAGCACGGTCGCCGCCCTCCGCGCCGTACTCACCGAGCGGCTGGCCGACGGCTGGCGCTTCACTCTCCCCGCCGGCCCCTTTGTCGCTGGGAGGTCCTAGGAGTCGGCTGCCCCGGCGACCAGGTCCCATGACGTCCGAGAGTGGGCAGCCGCCCACGGGGGGTCTGGTCCTCCTTTCGGCCGAGTGGGGTGGCAGGCATGATGGGCGGGTGAAGGTCGACCTGACGGTGGCAGCGATCCCGGCGTTCTTCGGGGCGATGGGGGCGGAATATCTCTGGCAGAAGCGTCACCCGGTCCCGGCGGGGACCCGCGCGGGCGACTACCAGCTCCACGACACCCTCGCGAGCCTGTCGATGGGCGTCGGCAGCCTGATCGCGCCGTACGTCGCCAAGAAGGTGCTCGACCCGGTCACCCCAGGGGTCGGTCGCTTTGCCAAGGTCCTGCTCGGCATCGGGGCGGTGACCGCGGTCGCGACGACGATCGGTGACGTCGTACGACGCCGGCTGCGCGACGGCTCGCTGCCCGAGCCGCAGACCGTGCCCGCCCACGTGCGCGAGGCCCAGGAGGAGCTGGCCCGGCTGAGGCAGGCCCCGGCGAGTGGACGCAGCTCCCACCTCGACGGGCCAGCACCGACACCTCGGCGGACACAAACGGGCACCTCGGCGGGCACGACCGGGCACCTCGGGGGGAGGGTGCATGCGGGGCTGGCGGTCAGCGCGGTGTTCTCGGCGTCCCTGGTGGCGTCGACGACCTGGGCGGTGATGACGAGCGGGAAGCGGCTCTTCGAGAAGTCGCCGGCCGACCTCGGGACCGGCAAGCTCGCGTGGACGGTGGCGATCGTCGGGTGGGACTTCCTCTACTACTGGAACCACCGGTTCAGCCACGAGTCACGCTGGCTGTGGGCCGTCCACGTCACCCATCACTCCAGCGAGCGCTACAACCTCTCGACCGCGCTGCGGCAGTCGGTGGCGGAAAGCCTGACGACGAACGTGCCCTATGGCGCGCTCGCTCTGCTCGGCGTACGACCGGCCCTGATCGAGCAGGCGCGCGGGCTCAACCTGCTCTACCAGTTCTGGGTGCACACCGAGGCGATCCGCAAGATCGGCCGCGTCGAGGAGGTGCTCAACAGCCCGTCGCACCACCGGGTGCATCACGGCTCCAACCGGCAATACCTCGATCGCAACCACGGCGGCATCCTGATCATCTGGGACAAGCTGTTCGGGACCTTCGAGCCGGAGGACGAGCCGGTCGTCTATGGGCTGACCAAGAACATCAACTCCTTCAACCCGGCCGTGATCGCCACCCACGAGTGGCGCGACATCGCCGAGGACATCGCGTCGGCGACGACGTGGCGCGACCGGTGGTCGTTCCTGCTGCGCAAGCCGGGTTGGGCCTATGCCCGGCGCGGCGAGCTCGCGACGCCCGCGAGCGTGGCGGCATGACCGCGGCGTCCGTCGTCATCACCGGCGTGGCCGACCCGGAGATGCTGGCCGCGCTCTATCGCGACCTGCACGCCCATCCGGAGCTGTCGTTCCAGGAGACGCGGACGGCCGGGATCGCGGCAGAGTCCCTGCGGGCGCTGGGCTTTGAGGTCACGACCGGTGTCGGTCGCACCGGTGTCGTCGGGGTGATGCGTCGGGGCGACGGGCCGACGGTGCTGGTGCGCGCAGACATGGACGCGCTGCCGGTCGAGGAGCGGACCGGGCTCGACTATGCGTCGACGGCGCGTGGCATCGACCCCGACGGCAACGACGTCGGCGTGATGCACGCGTGCGGCCATGACATGCACGTCACCTGCCTGCTGGGCGCGGCTGCCGAGCTCGCCGCCGACCCGTCGTGGCGCGGCACACTGCAGCTGGTCGTCCAGCCGGCCGAGGAGCTCGGCCAGGGCGCACGGGCGATGATCGACGACGGCTTCTATGAACGGTTCGGCCGCCCCGATGTCGTCCTCGGCCAGCACGTCGCGCCGCTGCCAGCGGGCGCGCTCGGGCTGCACGCAGGGCCGGCCTTCGCGGCGTACGACGCCCTCAAGGTGACGCTGCACGGGACAGGCGGCCACGGCTCACGCCCCGAGACGACCGTCGACCCGGTCGTGATGGCGGCGGCGGTCGTGATGAGGCTGCAGGGCGTCGTGTCGCGCGAGGTCGCCGGCGGCGAGACCGCGGTCGTGACCGTCGGGACGCTGCACGCCGGGACCAAGGTCAACATCATCCCGGATGACGCGGTGCTCGAGATCAGCGTGCGCAGCTATGACGTCCATGTGCGGGCCCGGGTGATGGCCGCGATCGAGCGGATCATCAACGCGGAGGCCGCCGCATCGGGCGCGACGCAGGCGCCTGACATCGAGTCGACGGAGTCGTTCCCGATGCTGCGCAACGACCCCGACGCGTGTGCGCGGACGGCTGGTGCGCTCGGCCGGGCCGGCATGGTCGTCGACCCCGGGCCGGTCACCGGCAGCGAGGACGTCGGGTTGTTCGCCGACGAGGCCGGGGTGCCGTGTGTCTATTGGGTGTTGGGTGGTGCCGACCCGGCGCTGTTCCGGGAGGCCTCCGGACTGGAGGAGATGGGGCGGATCTTCGCCGGGCTCCCGTCCAACCACTCGCCGCTCTATGCCCCGGTCGTCCACCCGACGATCGACGTCGGCGTCCGGGCGCTCGTGGTCGCGGCCACGGAGTGGCTCGGGTCGGCGTCGGCCTGACGTCGTACGTGATGGGCCACTTCTCGACCTAACCTGTCACTTCTCGGCTGAAACATCGGCCGAGAAGTGACACTTTCACCGGCCGGCCGGTGAAACTGGCAGGCCCTCAGTCCCCCCGCGGCACGGTCGCGGAGATGACGGTCCCGTCGGCGCGGACGGTGCCGGCGGGGTTGGGCGGCTGGCCGGCGATGCGGGGGCCCTGGTCGAGGAGGGGGACGGTGACCGGGGCACCGGGGGAGACGGTCACCTTCTCGCCGCGGACGTCGAAGCAGATCGGGCCGGTGCCGTCCTCGATCTGGAACGTCGCCCGGTCGTGCTGGAGGTCCACGCGCAGCCGGGTGTCACGCAGGGTCAACCGATAGACGAGGCCCTCCCAGGTGTCGGGCAGCCGCGGGTCGAAGCTCCACTGGCCGGCGCCGAGGTCGCGGAAGCCGCCGAAGCCGAAGACCAGCGCACCCCACACGCCACCGGTCGACGCGACGTGGACGCCGTCGGGGGTGTTGGCGTGGCGGTTGGCGAGGTCGACATAGGCGGCGTCATAGAAATAGCGCAGCGCCAGCTCGTGATAGCCCACCTCGGCCGCCATGATCGACTGCACCACCGCAGACAGCGTCGAGTCGCCGGTGGTGATCGGGTCGTAGTAGGAGAAGTCGGCGAGCTTGTCCTCATAGGTGAACTCCTCGCCCTGGAGGAACAGCGCGAGCACGACGTCGGCCTGCTTGA
The DNA here is from genome assembly GCA_020438665.1 of Nocardioidaceae bacterium. The sequence continues at coordinate 29,402 of JAGQUE010000088.1, forward strand.
GCACCTGGAAGCGATAGATCACCAGCGGGTGGTGGTGCAGCAGCAGCGGCCGCACCTCGGCAGGGGTGTTCTCCAGGTCCCACATCTCCCGATCGAGGAAGTGGGAGTCCTGCGGGTGGATGCCGACCTTCTCGTCGAAGGGGATGCTCATCCCTGCGGCCGCCTCGCGCCACTCCTGGATCTCCTCCTCGCGGAGGCGAGTACGACGCACGAGCTGGTCATAGGCGTCGGGGTCGGCGGTCCGCACCTCGTTGACCGCGTCGGCGGCGCGACGCAGGTTGAACCGCGCCAGCACGTTGGTGAACAGGTTGTCGTTGACGACGGTGGTGTACTCGTCCGGCCCGGTGACGCCGTGGATGTGGAAGCTCGCGGTCCCGTCCTCACGTCGCCAGAAGCCGAGGTCGGCCCACAGCCGGGCGGTCTCCACGAAGATGTCGATGCCCTCGCGGTTGAGGAAGTCGGTGTCACCGCTGGCGCCGACGTACTGGCTGAGCGCATAGGCCACGTCGGCGTCGATGTGGTACTGCGCCGTGCCGGCCGCGTAGTAGGCCGACGCCTCCTCGCCGTTGATGGTCCGCCACGGGAAGAGTGCGCCGCGCTGGCTGACCTCGCGGGCGCGCCGGCGGGCGGCCGGCAGCATGAGGTAGCGGAAGCGCAGGGCGTTGCGGGCCGCGTCCGGTGACGTATAGGTCAGGAACGGCATCACATAGATCTCGGAGTCCCAGAAGTAGTGGCCGCCATAGCCGGAGCCGGTCAGGCCCTTGGCCGGAATGCCCTGGTTCTCCGCGCGCCCGGCAGCCTGGATGATCTGGAACAGGTTCCACCGGGCGGCCTGCTGGAGCTCGGGCTGACCCGGCAGCTCGACATCGGCGCGGGCCCAGAAGCCGTCGAGCCAGGCGCGCTGGGCGGCGAACTGCTCCTCGAGCCCCTCTTCGGCGGCGCGGTCGAGGGTCCGCTCGGCGCGGTCGATCAGCTCGCGGGCCGGGACCCAGGTCGCCGTGTGCACCGAGACGACCTTGGTGAGGGTGACGGTCTGGCCGGCCTCCAGCTGGAGCCGATAGATCATCTTGCCCTCGTCCTCGGAGATGTGGGCCTGGCTGCGGACGTCGCCGGGAGCCTCGAGGGCGTGGTCGACGACCACGCCGAGGGTCATGCCGCTCTCGGCGCACCGATAGCCGAGCTCGATCCGGCCGGTCTCCTCCTCGATCCGGGCGACGCGCGAGATCAGGACCCGGCGCCTGAGCTTCTCGGCCTTGCGCGGGTCGGGGATGGGGGCGGCGGGCGCCTCGACGGCGGGGTGCTCGAGCTCGCGGTCCTGGCGGTTGAGCAGCTGGGAGGACAGCTGCACGGGTCCACGCCCGTCGAGCATGGTGACCTCGAAGGTCATCACGGCCAGGTGCTTCTGGGCGAGCGACACCATCCGCCGGCTGTTGACCTGCACGCGCTTGCCGCTCGGCGTTCGCCAGACCAGGTGGCGGGAGAGGACGCCGGCGCGGAAGTCGAGGGTGCGCTCATAGTCGAGCAGGTCGGCGCTGGACAGCTCGAGCGGCTCGTCGTCGACATAGAGCCGGATCACCTTGGGGTCAGGGGCGTTGACGATGCTCTGACCGACGCGCGCGAGGCCATAGGCCTCCTCGGCGTGGAGGATCGGCCAGGTCTCGTGGAAGCCGTTGACGAAGGTGCCGTCGACGTAGGCGTCGCGGCTCTCCTCGAAGTTGCCGCGCAGGCCGAGATAGCCGTTGGCGACGCTGAAGAGCGACTCGGTGACGCCGAGGTCATCGGCTTCGAAGCGCGTCTCGATCAGGGCCCACGGGTCGACGGGGAAGCGGCTGCGGTCGAGCGGGTCGCCCGAGATCGGTTCGTGGGGCGTCACAACAGCTCCTCGAGATCGGTCACGACGAGGTCGGCCCCGGCCTCGGTGAGGGCGTCGGCTCCGACGCCACGGTCGACGCCGATGACGAGCCCGAAGTGTCCGGCGGCCCCGGCCGTGACCCCGCTGATCGCGTCCTCGAGCACGACGCTGCGAGCCACCGCGACCCCGAGATCCTCGGCGGCGGCGATGAAGGTGTCGGGCGCAGGCTTGCCGGCCAGGCCCCGCTCGGCGGCGACGCCCCCGTGCATGACCACCGGGAAGTACGACGCGATGCCGGCCACGTCGAGCACGTCAGGGGCGTTGCGCGACGACGACACGATCGCCATCGGGACGCCGCGCTCGTGAAGCTGCTGGACCAGCCGCAGCGACCCGGGATAGGGGTCGACTCCATCACGGTGGAGCACCTGGTTGAACGCGTCGTTCTTGCGGTTGCCCAGCCCACACACGGTCTCGGCGTCGGGGGAGTCGCTCGGGGCGCCGTTGGGCAGGTCGATGCCGCGCGACTCCAGGAACGACGCGACGCCGTCATAGCGTGGCTTGCCGTCGACATAGGCGAAGTAGTCGGCGTCGGTGTAGCGGGGCTGGCCGTCCCCGCGCGAGGCGAGGTAGTCGTTGAACATGACGTCCCACGCGCGCATGTGGACCTCGGCGGTCGGCGTCACGACGCCGTCGAGGTCGAACAGGGCGGCGTGATAGCTGGTCCAGTCCACCCGCCCAAGATAGGTCTGGCTGACCTGGCTCGCTGGGAGTCCCACGGTGTGGCGCTTATCGGCTTGCCAACCTGGTCACCGGCTGCAGGTCACCGGCTGCGGCGGGCCGGTCCGCGGCGGTCCTTGCCCTGCCAGCCCTTGGAGTCGCGCGGCGACCCGCCGGTGTCGGGCCGGATGTCGATGAGCTTGCCCGAGATCCGGGTCTCGCGGAGCTTGTCGAGCACCGCCTGGTCGAGGTTGTTGGGCAGCTCGACCAGGCTGTGGTCCATCCGGATGCTGATCCGGCCGAAGTCGCCCCGAGACAGCCCGCCCTCGTTGGCCAGTGCCCCGACGATCTGGCGCGGCTCGACCTTGTGGCGCCTGCCGACGGCGAGGCGATAGGTCGTCCGGTCGCCGTCGGAGGAGCCCGGGCGACGCGGCTCGCGGTCCTTGTCGAAGGGGCGTTTGCCCTTGCCACGCTGGGGCTGGGGCTCCGGGTCGGGCTCGAGGAGCAGCGGGGTGTCCCCCTGCATCGCGATCGCCAGTGCGGCCGCCACGTCGACCTCGGGGACGTCGTACTGGCGGACATAGTGGGACACGATGTCGCGGAACTGACCGAACTCCGGCGAGGCGAGCGCCGCCGTGATCTGGTCGTCGAAGCGGCTCAGCCGCGTGGTGTTGATGTCCTCGACCGAGGGCATCGACATCTCGGTCAACGGCTGGCGGGTCGCCTTCTCGATGTGCTTGAGCAGGTAGCGCTCGCGCGGGGTCACGAACGAGATCGCGGCGCCGCTGCGTCCGGCGCGACCGGTGCGGCCGATGCGGTGGACATAGGACTCGGTGTCGGTCGGGATGTCGTAGTTGACGACATGGCTGATCCGCTCGACGTCGAGCCCGCGGGCCGCGACATCGGTCGCGACCAGGATGTCGAGCTTGCCCGCCTTGAGCCGATTGACGGTCCGCTCGCGCACGGGCTGGGCCACGTCGCCGTTGATCGCCTCGGCGGAGAAGCCCCGGGCGCGCAGCTTTTCGGCCAGCGTCTCGGTCTCGTTCT
>JAGQUE010000701.1 GCA_020438665.1 Nocardioidaceae bacterium
ACAGCACCCGGTCGCCGAACCCCTTCAGCGCCGCGAGCTCACCACCGCGCTTGGCGGCGGCATAGTCGTCGCTCTCCTCCGACCCGGGGTCGCCCTCGACCACCGGGGCAGACTCGTCGGCGCCCGAGGGGATCGGCCAGGCATAGACCGACCGTGACGAGACGTAGCAGTAGTGAGCGGCGCGGGTCGCCAGCATCTGAGCCGAGGTCAGCACCGCCGACGGCGCGGCCGCCCAGGTGTCGATGACGAGGTCCCACCGGTCCTCCCCCAGGGCGGCGGCCATGGCCGCCGCGTCGGTCCGGTCGGCGTGACGCTCGTCGGTGCCAGGCGCGGACGGGCCGCTGCGGCCGCGGTTGAGGGTGGTCACCCCCCACCCACCGGCGAGGGCGGTCTCGACGACCGCGCGTCCGACGTGATGGGTCCCACCGAGCACGAGAAGTCGCATCGCCCGATCCTCACAACCCGGTGTCGCCCAGCCAAGAGCCGTTCACCGACAGCGGAATTCCTGCGGCCCGGAAGATCAGCGGGGGTGGCCCACCTTGACCTGGCTCACGGTGGCCTTGGCCGAGGTCGGCGCCTTGGCGTGCCGCTCGGAGAGGACGGCGGTGGCGGGGTCCCAGGCGCCGAGGTCGGTCTTGCCGTTGCCGTCCCAGTCGGCGACGACGGGCAGGTTGCCGACCTCGCCGAACGGGACGGTGGCGAACCACTCGAGCCCGTCGCTGTCGACCAGGCGCAGCGTGTAGGTCGCCGTGGCCTGGTCATAGACGCCGAGGTCGGTCTCACCGTCGCCGTTCCAGTCACCGGTGACCGCGAGGTCGTCGGGCGTGCCGAACGAGACCCGGCTCGTCGTCCCGTCGGCGGCACGCATGATGAACGTCGCGGTACGCGGCCGGAACACGCCGACCTCCCAGGTGCCGTCGCCGTCCCAGTCACCGGCGATCGGCTTGTCGACCTTGCGGCCGAACACGATGGTCGAGGTGCTCCCGTCGGCGTTGCGGAGCGTGAAGGTCGAGGTCGCGGGGGTCCGGATCCCCAGGTTGGCACGACCGTCGCCGTCCCAGTCCCCGAGCACGGGGTCGTCGGTCCCGGCGCCGAAGGTGAAGGTGCGCGGCTTCTTCTTCAGTCGCTTGACGGTGAAGGTCGCGGTGCTGGTGCGCGCGAAGATCACGGGCTCCGCCTCGGGTCCCCCATAGATGTCCGCCGCGAGCGGCACGTCGACGCAGTTGGCCGAGGCCTGGGTGGTGCCGAAGACGAACTTGCTGCCGTGGAACCAGGGCCACATGTCGCTGCTGCCGTCACGCTCCTCGAAGTGGAGGTGCGGCCCGGTGGAGTTGCCGGTGCTGCCGACGTTGCCGATGAGCTGGCCCTGGTCGACGCGCTGGCCGACCTTGACACGCACCTGGGACAGATGGCCGTAGAGGCTGGACTCGTTGTTGCCGTGGTCGAGGACGACCCATTTCCCATAGCTGCCGTGGTCGACGGTGTTGGCGGTCGTCACGACGCCCGGGGCGGCGGCCACCACCGGGTCGCCGTCGTCGTCGGTGCGGTTCCAGTCGACGGAGTTGGGGCTCGGGCTGTGGCTGGCGCGGGTGGTGCCGGTCCACGCCTCGCCGCAGGGGAACGGCATCTCGAACGCCGTCTCGGGGGTCTTGCTGCTGCTCGAGGCCTTGCCCTTGCGGTCCGGCTCCGTGTCCTCGGCGTACGACGGCACGGCGGTCGCCATCAGCGTCGCGAGGGCGACGGGTACGACGACCGCGAGGGCGCGCCGACCGGTGGTCCGAGGGGCGGGGGCTGTCATGCGGCGTCACCTTCGTCGGGCGGTGCGACGCCGTTCACACCAGTCCCATCAGCGCTCAGACGTCACAAGAGCGCCACGACCGTAGCGCGTCCACGGCGTGTCTGTCACCGAAACGCGAGAGGCCGTGCTAGGGGTGGCCGCCGATCAGCGCTGCCGGATCAGGCCCTCCTGGGCCACCGACGCAATCAGCGTTCCGTCACGCTGGTAGAGACTGCCGCGGGTGAAGCCGCGCGCGCCGTTGGTGTTGGGCGAATCCATGCTGTAGAGCAGCCA
>JAGQUE010000089.1 GCA_020438665.1 Nocardioidaceae bacterium
TCGGCTCGGCTGACCCGCGCCGGATACATCGTCGGGGCGCGGACGGCGAAGGTCACCAGCCTCACCGAGGTGTCGATCCGGCGGAGGATCTCGACCACCCGGTCCAGCAGCGCCCACGTGGCATCGTCGCCCCGGAAGCCGACTGTCACCCGGGTGACGCGGGCCTCGGGGGCGGCCTGATAGCCGCGGGGTGCGATCGCCAGCGGCAACGGCGAGGAGTGGAGCAGCCGGTCCACCTTGGAGGTGAGCGCGATCCGCCCGAGGGGGCCGTCGTCACCGGAGCCGACCACGATCAGCCCCGCGTCCTGCTGGGCGGCCCGGTCGAGGAGGGCCTGCGGCACCGAGCGACCGGCGACCCACGACGTCGTACTGCTCACATCGGGGTGCTCAGCGAGCAGCGAGGTCGCGTCGGCGACCGCGGCTCGGCCCTGCTCGGCAGCCCAGGCCTCGAACTCGCGGTCGGTGTCGCCAGCCACGGCCGTCGGCCAGCCCTGCGGTACGACGGCCACGACGTGGACGTCGTCATGGTCCGAGCGGGCGAGCTGGCAGGCCAGCGCGATCGCACCGTGGTCGTCCTTGTGGGGACTGAACCCCACGACATAGGTCACCGCAGGTCCTCATCGTCACGGTCGGCGAAGCGACCCTGCGGCTCCGCGATCTCCTCGGGCGTCCGATAGTGGTTGAGCACCGCGTGGTGACGGCCATAGAGCAGGTAGGCGACGACCACGATCGCGATCCAGGCCCCGAAGATCGCCCAGGTGATCGGGGCCAGGCCCCACATGATGTAGATGCAGGCCGCGATGGTGAGCAGCGGCGTGACCGGATAGCCGGGGATCTTGAACGGGCGCTCCAGATCAGGGTCGGTGCGGCGCAGCACCATGATCCCGATGGCCACCACCGAGAACGCCATGAGCGTGCCGATCGAGACGGTGTCCCATAGATAGTCCGACGGCACGAACCCGCCGATGAGGGCGACCACGACGGCGACGACGACCGTGTTGTAGACCGGCGTCATCGTCGTGGCGTTCACCTCGGTGAACCGGCGCGACACCATGCCGTCGCGGCTGATGGAGAACAGGATGCGGGTCTGTCCATAGAGCGACACCAGGGTCACCGAGAAGATCGAGATCACCGCGCCCGCGGCCAGGATCGTGCTCCACACCTCGTTGCCCGTGATGTCCTTGAGGATCTGGGCCAGTCCGGCGTCGGCGGCCTCCGGCGAGGAGAAGAACGCCACCGGCTTGGCGGCCAGACCCGCCATCGCGACCAGGATATAGATGCCCGACACGATGCAGAGCGCCGCGATGATCGCACGAGGCAGCGCCCGCTGCGGGTCCTTGACCTCCTCACCAGCGGTGGCGACGGCGTCCAGGCCGATGAAGGAGAAGAAGATCGTGCCCGCGGCGGCGCTGACGCCGGCGAACCCCGAGGCCCAGAAGTTGTCGAAGTGATCGGCCTTGAACGCCGTGAACGCGATCACCGAGAACAGCGTCAGCACCCCGAGCTTGATCAGCACCATGATCGTGTTGATCCGGGCCGACTCGGTCGCGCCGCGGACCAACAGCAGCGCACACAGCCCGATCAGGATCACCGCGGGCAGGTTGATGAGCCCGCCCGTGGCGACACCGTCGCTCCCGGGGATCGGCGACACCGACAGCGCCTCGGGCAGCTGGAACCCGAAGAGCGAGTGCAGGAGCTCGTTGAAATAGCTGCTCCAGCCGACCGCCACGGCGCCGGTCGCGACGCCGTACTCGAGCAGGACGCAGCCGGCGATCACGACGGCGACGCCCTCGCCGAGGGCGTGGTAGGCATAGGAGTACGTCGACCCGCTCACCGGGATGGCGCTGGCCATCTCGGCGTAGGCGAGGGCCGACAGCCCCGCTGCGATCCCGGCGACCAGGAAGCTGATCAGCACCGCCGGCCCGGCCTTGGGGACGGCCTCGCCGAGCACGAAGAAGATGCCCGTGCCGACTGTCGCGCCGACCCCGAACATCGTCAGCTGGAAGGTGCTCAGGTTGCGCGCGAGCTCCTCGCCCGGATGGTGCTGCTGGGCGAACACGATCGGTTTGCGGCGGCGCAGCTGCTCCCCGAGGGAGCGAGGAGCGGAGCCGGTGGATGCGACGCGGGACAGGGCCATGGCTGCCTCCTCAAGCCCGGGCTGCCGCGTCCCGAGCGCGTGTCCGTCAATCTAGACCGGCCCGCGGCCGCTGGCGAGGGTCGACAGCACCGCTGTCAGTGCGGCAGGACGTGGACGTGTCGCCGATCGGCTGGCGCCACCGCGGCCACGATGCCGGCGTGGAAGGTGACGATGTCCGGGCCGGGGAACGTCCGATCGGTGACTCGCGGGTTGAGCAGGAGTCGGACGAGGGCGCTCTCGGTCAACGGGTGGCGTGCCACGTTCCCGAGTGCTCACTCAAGGCGGCGTGGGCAGTCCGGTGATGGACGTGGGTCGAGAGCGTCAGGACGACGAGGACATTCACGTCACACAGCGACGACGATCCGGGCGCCTGACTCATCATCGTCGCGGTGGGCGTTGACGAGCTCGGGCGTCACATCGTGACCGGCGTCGCCCAGCAACACCGGGAACGGCGAGTAGGACACCTCGATGCGGATCTGCTCGCCCTGGCCTGGTCGGGCGTCGGCGCCCAGCCCACGTCGCGCGAGCAGTGAGACAGCGGCTCCCCCACTGATGCCCTCCGCGCGCGAGCGACCGGACGGCGGCCGGCGCGGTGTCATCGATGTCCAAGGGGGTGCGCATAGGGACATCGTGCGCATCATGGACGTCACCGCATCAAGCGTCGTTGCCGTGGTGGCCCTCCAGCAGCGTCACGATCCCGTCGAAGCCACGCTGCTCGGCGTGCTGGAGGGCCGTGACGCCGTCGGCGTCGGCGATCGCGGGATCGGCCCCGGCCGCGAGCAGGATCCGCACGATCTCCTGGTGGGCCCGGCCGCCGTCGCCGAGGATCACCGCCTCGAGCAACGCCGTCCAGCCGAGGTTGTTGACGTGGTTGACGTCGATGCCGGTCCTCACGACACGGCGCACATAGTCGACGTGGCCGCGCTCGCTGGCCGGGATCACCGAGACTCCGCCATAGCGGTTGCGGATGGTCAGGTCCGGGCCCGCAGGCAGCAGCGCCTCGAGCATCGCCACACTGCCGGTCACTCCGGTGACGAGCCACGGGGTGTCGTGGCGGTCGTCGAGGGCATCGGGGTCGGCCCCGGCCGCGACCAGCACCTCGCCCACCGCCACGTGGTCATAGGTGGCGGCCAGCAGGAGGGCGGTCCGGTCGTGGTCGTCACGCGCCTCGAGGTCGGCTCCGGCGCGCAGCGCCACGGCAACGGCGTCGGCGTCTCCCTCGCGGGCGGCGGCGAGCAGGGCGTCGTCGGGGCGGGCGGGCGGCTCGGCGGTCGTCATGGTGGCCAGGATCCTCTCCAGCCCGGCGAAACCTCGCTCGCGGGCCATCTCGAGCGGGGTGAGTCCGGCCGACGGCGAGCGGCGCTGGAGCTGGACGCCGGCGGCGGCGAGCACCCGGACGGTCGTCGCATAGGCGCGGGTGTCCTCGCCGAGCCAGACGGCTTCGTGGATGGCCTGATAGCCGATCCGGTTGACGTGGTCGCGGTCGATCCCCGCCCGGAGGAGCTCCCCGACGACGAGGGCGTGGCCGCGCTCCGCGGCCCGGATGAGGCCGGTGCCGTCCCAGCTGTCCTTGTCGTCGACCTTCGCCCCGTGGCGCAGGGTCAGCCGGAGCAGCCGCAGGTGACCCTCGCTGGTCGCGATGAGGTAGGCCGACTGCCGGGTGTCGTCCTTGGCGTTGACGTCGGCTCCCCGGCCGATCAGCCGACGGGCCGACGCGACGTCGTTGGCCCACGCGGCGTCACGCAGCCGCCGGTCGAGCACCGCCTGTCGGCGTGGCCCGGGGGCCTTCTCCGCTGACGCTCTCGGGCTCGGTCGCGCGACCGGGTGGTCGGTGGTCGTCGGCCGGTCGGCGCTGGGAACCGGACCAGCGGAGGGTTCCGTGGCGCTGCACGCCGCCAGCAGGATCACCCCGGAGACCACGGCGACCGCGGCCGTCGTACGGCGGCGGCGTGCGCGCAGCATGGGTCCTCCTCCCGCGGCCGGGCGTTGGCCTCCACTGTGCCCCGCGGCGCCAAGGCGAGGGCCCAGTCGGTCAGGCGCCGACGAACCCGGTCGGCGCGGCAGCGACCAGGCACCCTTCCTGAAGCACCACCGGGATGGGGTCGCCGATCGCCAGGGAACGCCCCTCGACGTCGTCGTCGAGGTTGCGGAAGCCCAGCAGGACCCAGCTAGCGTCCCGGCGCTGCACCAGGCGTGCCGCTGTTCGAGATGGGCGTGCGCGCCGTCGAGACCCTGCTCGCGCCCGACCCCATGCCGCGCCTACAGCGTGTGCAGATGGCTCTACGCCGCCGCCGCTCGGTGGCGCCGCCCCGACCTGGCTGAGGGTGGCGCGGGTGCTGGCCCGGCTGGCTAACGACTCAACCGCGTCGCCGGGTCTCGATCGACCCGGCCGAGAAGCACCAGGCAGACCGCAGCACCACCGACCACCCCGGGGAGGACGAGGAGTCCGGTGGCCAGCGACGTCGCGTCGGCGAGCGCCCCGATCGTCACGGGGGCGAGGATCACCGCGACGCCGGTGACCATGACGGCCCGACTGCTCGCGGCCCCGCTCTGTCCCGGAGCCAGGGAGATCGCCACCGCGATGCCCATCGGGAAGAGGTTGCCGATGCCGACGCCGAGCAACGTCAGCCCGACCAGGGCCTGGACCGGCGTCGTCGCCGGCCAGAGTGCTAGGAATCCGACGACGTTGAGGGCCAGCGCGCCAGCGAGCAACCGCTGCGGGGCGTGCCGCCGCGCCAGCCGACTGCCGAAGGTGCGGCCCACGACGACGCCGGCGAAGTAGCCCACCATCACGGCGACCGCCGTATCGGTGGTGACGCCGGTCGCCTGCTCGGTGAAGGTCGCCCCCCAGCCGGTGATGCACCACTCGGCGGCCGTCGTACAGAAGAGCAGCGCAGCGGCGAGCCAGAACCGCGGCGGCAGTCTGCCTGCCAGCACGTCCTCGGGACGTGCTGCGGTGATCACCGTGGCGCGGTTGCCCCACCACAGCAGCGCCGGGACCACGAGCGACGCCACGACGGCCACCCGCCACCCCAGGTGAAGTCCGGCGACCAGCGACAGCGCGCCGATCAGCACGACATAGGCCACGGCGGCCGCGACATTGGCCTCCGCCAAGGCCACCGTGCGCTGGTCCCGGGGGTGGTGGTCGGCAAGCGTGGCCTGCACGGTGACCAGGACCAGCCCTCCCCCGACCCCCATCACCAGGATGCCGCCGATCGTGACCACCGGGCTGCGACCCACGACCAGCCCCACGGCTCCGAGGCTCATCAGGCCCGTCGCCGACCACAGCAGCCACCCTCGGCCGACGCGCCGTTCCACCGCCGGAGCCATCAGACCGGCCAGCGTGCTGCCGAACGCGAACGCGGCGACGTGGAGGCCGGCCACGGTGTAGTCGAAGGCCAGCTCGCGACGAAGATGCCCGATGACCAGCCCAGGAGCGGCCTGGAGATAGGCGAACCACCCCAGCAGCGCATAGAGCAGCCAGCTCAGCCGGTCACGGACGAACGGCGACGCGACAGGACTGCTCATCAGCGTCCGGTCCTCCCCGTCATCCGCGCCGCGTGCCCGGGTGTCAGACCTCACGGCGTGCAGCCGCCCCAGCCTACGTGAGCCACCCGACCGACCCGCAGGCGCCGGAGAACGCAACACCGGCCCGCCCCAGGGTCTGATGGCTCACCTTCGCTTGCCCGGCGGCTGTTGGCGGCGTGCCATGGAAGGGTCCTGCTCGCCCACCCGAGTAGGGGAGGCGCCCGCCCATGACACGGACCGACATCCTGCTGCTGATCGGCCTGCTCGGCCTGCTCGTGAGCGTGTCGGCGGCCGTCCGCCAGCGCACCGTCGTGACCCAGCAGGTCTCGTCCCGGTTCGTCGCCGTCATCGCCGAGCTGGAGGGCCTCCAGGCCCTCGACCGCCGCCCCCTCCTCGAGTCTCCCGACAACCTGCGCGAGACCACCGGCAGGCTGCTCGCCCGACGGCTACGCCTGGCCCAACGGGCAGCGCTGCTCAGCCGCCGCCTCGATCGGCGACTCGTCACCGCCGAGGACCACGCCACGGTGGCCGGCGCGCTCGCGCTGTGTGGCGACCTCGATCTGTCGCTCTCACTCTGGCGACGTGCCATCCACGAGGCGCGCGGTGGCAGCCGCCTGGCGGAGGCGGCCTATTGGCGTGGTCTCGCCGACTGCCACCGGCTCCGGGGTGAGTTCCGGGCGATGCGGGCAGCGGCCGAGCATGCGCTCGAGGTGAGTCCGCTCTGGGACGACCGTGGCCGCTACGACTACATCTGCACGTGCGCCGACGCCGCCGAGGCGGAGTTCATGGTCGACGGAGGCGCCTCGGCAGCGGTCACCACGCTGCTCGTCGACGGGTTCCAGATGCTCGCCGAGATGCTCGACCCCACCACCCGGGAGCTGGCCTTCCTGCGACTGGAGACCGCCCGGATCGCGACCATGACGCCGGACGCGCCGTCGTACGGCCGACCGCCCAAGGACCTCCCCCCGCTGTGAGCGTCGCGGCGTGGCCGGCAGACCCGCTCGGCGGCGCCACTGCAGCGGCGGCGCCATCTGGTCGTCCCCGGGATGAGCATCGGCGACATCGGCGACCGTGCTCTGGCCGCCGGGATCGCCCTGCACCTTCTCTCGTCCCCGTCGCGCTGCCGGCCCCGGCCGCCTGGGCCTTGCTCCCGGCCGCGGCCGGGTTGGCGGCGGGTCCAGCAACCAGCGCCGGGTGACCCCGAGCCGGTGGGCCAGACCGGTCAGCGACGCCGACCCGCCAGCCAGCCCAGCACGCCGCCGAGCGACACCAGCCCGGCGCCGACGGCCACGCCCGTGAGGAAGGACCGCAGCTCGGTGGGAGCGGCCGCTGCCCGCGGGGGGGCGACGTACACGCCGCCCGGCCGTGCCTGGGGGCCTGCCGCCCCCGCGACCGCGCCCTCGGCGGGCTCACCGGGCACGGCCGCCTCTGCGCCGATGATCGCGCTCTCCACGTTGAGGAAGAACTCGCCCGCCATCCGCTTGCTCACCGACCCGAGCAGCCGCTGACCGACCCCGCCGAGCATGCCGCCGACGGTGGCGTCGGCGTCGTAGGACAGTCCGGTCGTCCCGTCACCACGGTCGGACAGCCGTACGGCGACGTCCGCGGCCACGGTCCCCGAGGAACCGGACCCGTTCACCGACAGCCTCAGGGACTCGTGCGGGCGCAGGTCGCTGAGCGAGCAGCTCCCGGAGTAGGTGCCGCGGATGGAGGCGACGCCGGCCGAGACGACGAGGGCGTACCGATCCGGTCCGGTGGTCTCCAGGCGCTCGCAGCCCGGGATGGTCCGCACCAGCACGGCCGGGTCGAGCAGGGCCGCCCAGACCTGGTCGACGGGTGCGGCCAGGGTGGCGTCTCCGGTGATCCTCATCGGGTCTCCTCCTCGTGACGCCGCCGGAGCTCGAACAGCTCGGACGGGGAGATGGGCATGCTGCGGATGGGGATGTCGAGCGCGTCCTCGATGGCGGAGGCGAACACGGCCGCTCCGGGGATGACGCCGGCCTCCCCGGCGCCCTTGATCCCGAGGGGGTTGAGCGGCGACGGGGTCTCGAGGTGGTCGATCGCAATCGACTCGGGGACCTCGGTGACATAGGGCATGAGGAAGTCCATGAACGACGCGTTGAGCAGCTGGCCGTGCTCGTCGTAGGCCATCCGCTCATAGAGCGCTCCGGCGACGCCCTGCGCGACGCCACCGTGGATCTGGCCCTCGACGACGAGCGGGTTGATGAGCGTCCCGCAGTCGTGGACGACGGCGTAGGTGAGGATCGACACCTCGCAGGTGTCGGGGTCGACCTCGATGACGACCGCGTGCATGCCGTTGGCGAAGGTGGATCGCTCAGGGGAGAAGAAGTCCCGGTCCTCGAGCCCCGGCTCCGTGCCTTCGGGTACGGGCCGGTCATCGGGGTTGCCGACCGAGAACTGGGTGGCGGCCTTGGACGCGTCGTCGAAGGCATAGCGCAGCGGGTTCGACAAGACGGCGAGCGTGCCGAGCTCGATCCGGGCCCCGGGCGCACCCCTCACCTGGACCACGCCGTCGACGATCTCGAGGTCGTCCTCGGCCACCTCGAGCGCGTCGGCGGCGATCCGGAGCGCCTTCGCGCGCACCTTGCGGGCGGCCAGTGCGATGGCCGAGCCACTGACCACGGCGGCGCGGGAGGCGAAGGTGCCGGCGGCGTAGGGCATCCTGCGGGTGTCTCCGGTGGTGACCTCGACGTGGCCGAGCGGTACGCCCAGCTCGTCGGCGACGATCTGGGCGAACACGGTCTGGTGGCCCTGCCCCTGGCTCGTCAGGCCGGTCGAGACCTTGACCCGCCCACTCGTCTCCACCTGGACGTGGGCGCCCTCGTAGGGTCCGACGCCGGTGCCCTCGACGTAACAGGCCAGGCCGATCCCGACCAGCCGCCCCTCGGCGCGGGCCTTGCGGCGTACCTCGTCGAAGCCGTTCCAGTCGACGAGCTCCATGAGCTTGTGGAGCGTGGCGGGAAAGTCACCGGAGTCATAGATCAGCGGCCTGCCGTCCTGGAAGACCAGGCCGTGGTCGTAGGGGAACTCGTCGGGCTGGATGAAGTTCGCGAGTCGCACCTCGGCGCGACCCTTGCCCAGCTGGGCCGCGATGGCGTCCAAGGTGCGCTCCATGACGAAGGCGCCCTGCGGCCGCCCGGCGCCGCGGTAGGGCGTGACGATCACCGTGTTGGTGTAGAGCGACTCGAACACGACCCGATAGGCACGCGGCTTGTAGGGCCCCAGCAGCTGGGTCGAGGTGATGATGGGGACGATCAGGCCGTACGGCGTGTAGGCACCGTGGTCGTGCTGGAACTCCACCGAGAGCCCCAGCAGTCGCCCGTCGTCGTCGAAGCCGACCTCGACGTGGTGGTCCTGGCCGCGCTCGTGCGCGGAGGAGACGAAGTGCTCGCGGCGGTCCTCGGTGAACCGGACCGGGCGACCCAGCCGCATGGCGGCGAGGCACACGATGATGTCCTCGGGCCACGGGTGCACGAGCTTGACCCCGAACCCGCCGCCGATGTCCGGTGTGACCACGTCCACGCGCAGCAGGTCGAGACCCAGCTTGGCGGCGATCGCCGCCCGCAGGCCGGAGGTGGTCTGAGTCGCGCTCCAGACCTGGAGACGTCCGGTGTCGGGATCCCATCGCGCGGCCGTGCCGCGACCCTCCAGCGGCATGGACGCGCTGCGCTCGATGTGAAGGTCCAGCTCGAGCCGGTGGGGTGCGGCGGCGATCACGGCCCGGGCGTCGCCGACCTCCTGCTCGAGCCGGGCGCCGACATTGCCGGGCACGTCGTCGTGGACCTGGTGGTCAGCGCGTCTCGCCGCGTCGAGACCGACGACGGCCGGGAGCACGTCGTACTCGACCCGGATCCGGTCGACGGCGTCCTCGGCGAGGTAGCGGTTCTCCGCCACCACCATGGCGATGGCCTCGCCGGCGTAGTTGACCTCGTCGCGGGCGAGGACATGCTGGGTCCGTCCCTGTGTCAGCGCGGGATGCGGGATGAGCAGCGGCAGCGGCTCGGCCATCGCACCGTCGAGGTCGTCGTAGGTGTAGACGGCCACGACCCCAGGCACGTCGAGGACGCCGGACACGTCGATGTCGAGGATGCGGGCGTGCGCGTGCGGGCTGCGGAGCACGGCGACCTCGAGCGCTCCCGGCAGGGCGTCGTCGAGGTAGCGCCCCTCGCCGCGCAGCAGCCGAGGATCCTCGACGCGGGGGGTCCGTCGGCCCAGGTGGCGGGTGGTGGTCATAACGGGTCGCCCGCGTCGGCCTCGTCGGCCATGATCTCGGCGGCGCGGGAGACGGCCTCGACGATGTTCTGGTAGCCCGTGCAGCGGCAGAGGTTGCCTGCGATCATCGCCCGGGACTCCGCGCGCGTCGGGGTCGGGTTCTCGGCCAGGCCCGCGGTGATCGTGGTGAGGAAGCCGGGGGTACAGAAGCCGCACTGCAGGCCGTGGCAGTCCTGGAACGCCTGCTGCACGGCGGAGAGCGTCCCATCCTCACGGGTCAGGCCCTCGACGGTGGTGATGTGGTGCCCGTCGGCCGAGACCGCCAGCATCAGACAGGACCGCATCGGCCGGCCGTCGACCAGGACGGTGCACGCCCCGCACACACCGTGCTCGCACCCCACATGGGTGCCCGTCAGCCGGAGGTCGTGGCGCAGGGCGTCGCTGAGCAGGCGTCGGGCGGGCACCCGGATCCGGTACGGCGCTCGGTTCACCGTCAGGCGGACGTCGTGAAGGGTCTCCGGCTGCGGCGCCGTGGTCATGGTCGCCTCCCCACGAGGGCCCGGTCGACGGCATCGGCGTACGCCGCCTCGACGGTGCGGCGGGTCAGCGTCCGGACCAGCTGGATGCGGTAGTCGCGGGTGGCGTGGAGGTCGTCGCCGGGGTCGACCCGGGACAGGGCCAGCTCACCGGCGGCGAGGTGGGCCGCGTCGTTCACCCCGCTGGCGTAGGCCCGGGTCAGGTCGACGACCGTCGGAACGTCGCACACGGAGAGGTAGCCGGCCCTGACCCCTGCCGGGGGCTCGTCGGGGGCGTCGGCGAGCTCGACGAGGACGGCCACTCCGCACAGCGCATAGTCCCCGTGCCGTCGTGACACCTCGTCGATCGCCACCCCGCATCGGGGTCGCAGCGCGGGGAAGAAGGCCTCGACCGCGAGATCGCCGGGCTGCAGCGAGGTCTCGAGTGGTCCGAGGAACAGGTCCTCGGCGCTGACCGTGCGGCGCCCCTCGCGGGAGGCGAGCCTCACGTGGCCGCCCAGCAGCGCCAGCACCGCGGGCATCTCCGCCGCGGCATCCGCGTGCACGATCGAGCCGACCGTCGTCCCCCGGTTGCGGATCGTCGGGTGTGCCACCAGGCGCAGCGCCTTGTTCAGCAGCGGCTGGGCCACCTTCGCGCCGGCGTCGGCCTCGACCTCGGCATGCCGTGCCAGCGCACCCACCCGGACTCCCGGCTCGCCCGCCTCGCCCGACTCGGTAGTCCGCACGTAGGCCAGCTCGGCGACCCGGTTGATGTCGACCAGAAGCCGCGGTGCCGCGAGCCGCATCGACAGCAGCGGGACCAGGCTCTGCCCCCCGGCGAGCACCTTCGCCTCCGGGTGGTCGCCGAGAATCGCCAGGGCCTCCTCGAGCGACTCCGGCCGCGCATACTCGAACGGCGGGGGTTTCATACAGCCCAGTGTGCCGCTTCCGCGGGAACGGGGCTTCGGACGACGCTCACCGCGCGTGGCGGGTGGCTCAGTCGGCCGTAGCGGCGATCTGCTCTCGCAGCCAGTCGCGGATGACGCTGTTGATCCGGATGCCGAGCTCGATCTGTGAGCCGAACGTCTCCGGCACGTCGGAGGCACGTGTCCGGGCCCGCAGCGCCTCGAGCTCGTCGAGCTCGGGATAGCTCTGGCTGTGGCTCGCGTGCCACGACGTGTGCAACGAGCGGGCACCGCGGTCGCGTCGGAGCTGATGTTGATGCAGATGCAGCATGTGGACTGGGCGGGACGTGGTCACTCCGTCCTCCTACGTGAGGACGGCGGAGGTGCCCCTGACCAGCGGGTCTGGTTGAGCTGAGGGGGTTCGAACCCCTGACCCCCGGCTTGCAAAGCCGATGCTCTCCCAGCTGAGCTACAGCCCCAAAATTAGAACCTAATTAATAACCACAAAATGGTGGGCCAGGGTAGACTCGAACTACCGACCTCA
>JAGQUE010000702.1 GCA_020438665.1 Nocardioidaceae bacterium
AGGCTGCGATCTCGTCGTCGGTGACGTCGGCGAAGTGGACGACCGTCGAGGCCGTCGCCGCGGCGACCCGGCCCGAGCGGGTGTCGTGGAGGGCGTGGCCGGTGTGGAGAACGCCGGAACGCCCGCGCATCCGTCGCCACCGGGCGATCGCGTCGGCGGCGTCGGTGGGCTTGCCGAGCACGTCGCCGTCCAGCTCGAGCACCGAGTCGCAGCCGAGCACCAGTGCTCCGGCAGGTACGTCGCCACGCCCCGCGACCGCGGCGCTCTTGAGCTCCGCGAGCTGGAGGGCGTGCTCGGCGGGCGGGAGCCCGTCCACCTGGTCCTCGTCGACCCCCGACACGATGACGACCGGGTCGACCCCGGCGCCGCGCAGGGTGGTCAGCCGGGCGGGGGATGCGGAGGCGAGGACCAGCACGCGGACACCCTAGCCACCCGCCCACAAGCGCTCAGGGGCCAGTCAGATTCGAGCGAGGGCGGCGCGCAGCGGGTCGAGGCCGATCGAGCCGAGGTCGAGTGCCGCGCGGTGGAACGCCTTGAGGTCGAAGTCGGTCCCGTGGCGGGCCTTGGCCTCGTCGCGCGCCTCGAGCCAGATGCGCTCACCGACCTTGTAGGACGGCGCCTGGCCTGGCCAGCCGAGGTAACGGGCGACCTCGAACCGGATGAAGGCGTCATCCATCTGGCAGTGCTGGCGCATGAACTCCAGGCCCAGGGCGGGCGTCCAGCGCTCGCCGCGGTGGAAGCCGAACGGGTTGTCGGCCGGGATCTCCAGCTCGAGGTGCATGCCGATGTCGACGATCACGCGGGCCGCGCGGAAGGACTGGGCATCGAGCATGCCGAGCCGGTCGGCGGGGTCGGCGAGGTAGCCGAGGTCGTCCATCAGTCGCTCGGCATAGAGGGCCCAGCCCTCGCCGTGACCGCTGACCCAGCACATCAGCCGCTGCCAGCGGTTGAGCGCGTCCTTGCGATAGGCGGTCTGGGCGACCTGGAGGTGGTGGCCGGGGACGCCCTCGTGGAAGACCGTGGTCACCTCGCGCCACGGGGAGAACGTGGAGACCGTGTCGGGGACCGCCCACCACATCCGCCCGGGGCGGCTGAAGTCCTCCGACGGCCCGGTGTAGTAGATGCCGCCGTCACTGGTGGGGGCGATGCAGCACTCGATGCGCCGGATCGGCTCGGGGATGTCGAAGTGGACGTCGGCGAGCTCGGCGATGGTGCGGTCGGCCAGCTGCTGCATCCAGTCGCGGAAGGCCTCCTTGCCGGCGATGGTGCGGGCCGGGTCGGCGTCGAGCGCGGCGACGGCCTCGGCGACGGTCGCCCCGGGCACGATCCGCTGGGCGGTCGCGGCCATGTCGTCCTCGAGGCGCTTGAGCTCCTCCCAGCCCCAGGCATAGGTCTCCTCGACGTCGACCGTGGCCCCGAGGAAGTAGCGCGACGCGAGCGCGTAGTGCTCACGACCGACGGCCTCGTTCTCGCGGCCGCGCGGGACGAGCTCACTCTCGAGGAACCGGCCGAACTCGGCGACCGAGTCGCTCGCTGCCCGGGCGTGCTCGGTGAGCTGCGCGCGCAGCGTCCCGTCCATGCCGCTGCCGTCGACCAGCGCGCTGAAGAAGTTGCCGCCGTCGCCGGACTGGCCGGTCCAGCTGCGGACCTGCTCGGCCACCTCGGCATACTGGCGCTGGGCCACGACGCGGCCCTGGTCGGCCTCCTCCAGGAGGGTACGGCGATAGCCGACCAGCCGGTCCGGGATGCCGGCGAGGCGGGCGTCGATGTTGGCCCATGCCTCCTCGCCTTCGGTGGGCATCAGGTCGAAGACCTGGCGCAGCTCGTGGAGCGGGCTGGAGATGACGCTCAGCTCGGAGCGGGCATAACCGGCCTCCGTCATCGCGACGTCGAGGCTGAGACGTTCGACGAAGGCGTCGCGGGCGACCGCCTCGCGCTCGTCGACGGGCGTCGCGGCGCGCGCCGCCGTCAACGAGGCGGCGACCATCTCCTCGCGCGCGGCGAAACCGTCGGGGGAGTAGTCGGGCAGCTCGTCGTCATGACCGGTGATCCCGACATAGGTCGCGACGATGGGATCGAGCCGGGCAGCGTCCTCGACGAAGCGGTCGGTGATGGCGTCGACGGTGCGGTCGGGTCCGGAGGCTGAGGTGGTCACGTCGCGAGCCTACGCAGGTCGCGCCAGCCACCGCCACGGCCTTTGCCGGGCCTGCGTGGGTGGGTCAGCGCGGCAGCCCGCTGGCCTTCCAGGCACCAGCGCCGTGGCCGGGCAGGTGGCGCATCCGGCGGGCCGGCAGGGCCCACTGCGAGCGCGGGGTCGGCGGGCGTGGCGTCGTCCCGCCGCCCAGCGCGGTGAAGACCGCCACCAGGGCCGCGATCTCCTCCGGCGTCGCGTCCGGGTTGACCACCCGGAGCAGGGGCTGGTCGGCAGTCACAGCGGGATGTTCCCGTGCT
>JAGQUE010000090.1 GCA_020438665.1 Nocardioidaceae bacterium
CCGACCACGACGAAGGTCAGCAGGTCATCGACGTTGTCGCCGTTGGCCGCGGCGAGCTCGGCGAGCTCGAAGGCGCCGAAGATGCGCCCCCGCAGCTCGAGCGCGTCGTCGATGCTCTTCATGCCGGGGGCGAACTCAGCGAACTCGTCGTGTCCGAAGTAGGACTGGGAGGAGCCCGCCGCCACGAGGAGCGAGTCATAGGGCGACACCGTGGCCCGCCCCAGCAGGTGTGAGGTGACGGTCCGGGCGGTGAGGTCGATGGCGGTGACCTCACCGAGCAGCACCGTGGCGTTGCGCTGTCGACCCAGCAGCTCCCGGGTCGGCGGTGCGATCTCGCCCTCGGACAGGATCCCCGTGGCCATCTGATAGAGCAGCGGCTGGAAGAGGTGGTGAGTCGTCTTGGCGACGACGGTCACGTCCACGTCGCTGCGCTTGAGGGCGCGCGTGCCGAACAGGCCGCCGAAGCCCGACCCGATCACGACCACCCGGTGGCGTTCGCTCGTCATGGGAGTCTTCTCCTTGTGTCCGCCCCCGAGGATGGTGTCCCCGTTCCTTAGGGGTAACCAGCCGCTAGCACGAAGATTCCCGGTCCGGGGCGTGATCCGGGACTCCTGGCCGAACGTCCAGATATTTACTATTCGCGTGTTTAGGCCGTGGACCAGCGGGTAGAACGACTGGGACAGCCTGACTCACGATCGTGACTGGGGACCCTCCGTGCCGCTCAACCAACCGCCACTCCGGCTGGACAGCGACCCTCGCGCCGTGCAGCAAGCACGGCAGTGGGCTGCGACCGCCTGCGCAGCGTTGGGCCGCCACGAGCTGACCGACAGTGCCCAGCTGGGCGTTTCCGAGCTGGTCACCAACGCGTTGCTCCACGCTGACGAGCCGTTCTCGATCCGACTGCGCGGCACCAGTGACCATCCGCGCATCGAGGTGTGTGACGGTTCCCTCGAGCCTCCCGTCCTCAACTTCGTCGACATCGACGACCCCGACGACCTGCTCAGCACCTTCGGCCGTGGTCTCAACATCGTCGCTCGGTGCGCCGTGGCGTGGGGTGCCGCGATCGAGCCCACCGGCAAGGTGGTCTGGTTCGAGCCGACCGAGGTGCCCCAACAAGGGGCGCTCCCGCCCGGGGCGCTGTTCGACCTGCAGGACCTGCCGCTGGCACGTCCCGAGCCGCAGATCCCCGTGCGCGTGCAGCTCCGCGGCGTCCCTGTCGACGCGATCAACGGCCTCCGCCAGCACTACCACGACCTGCGGCGCGAGGTGCGGTTGCTGTCGCTGGCCCACGAGGAGGACTACCCCCTCGCCCGCGACCTGACCGATGTGTTCACCCGCTTCGACCACGCCTACCCGCGTGAGGCCACGGAGCATTTCGACCGCGCCGCCGCCGCGGGCCGCGCCACCACCGACCTCGAGATCATGGCTGACGCCGCCCATCTCGACACCTATGAGCAGATGCTCGCGCTGCTCGACCTGGCCGATGAGTTCTGCCGCGCTCAGCGGCTGCTGTCGCTGGCCCGGTCACCGGAGCAGGTGGTGTTCCAGCAGTGGTTCCTCGGCGAGTTCATCCGCCAGGGCCACGGCGAGGCGCCGCTGGCGTGGGCCGGTGCCACCACGGTGCCGGTCAGCAACCCGCGGTCGGCCAACGTCGGCTGCTGACTCGGCCCGCGGGCTGATCAGCCCCAGCCGAGGGCGTGGAGGCGGTCGTCGTCGATGCCGAAGTGGTGGGCGACCTCGTGCACCACGGTGATCCGGACCTCCTGCTCCAGCTCCTCGATCGAGGCACACATCCGCTGGAGCGGCCGCCGGAAGATCAGGATCCGCGCCGGCATGAAGCCGCTGAAGTCGGCCGTCTGGTCGGTGAGCGCCACGCCGTCATAGAGCCCGAGCAGGTCGGGCTCATCGGGCGGCGGCTCTTCCTCGACCAGCACCGCCACGTTGCTGACCAGGGCGGCCAGCTCGTCGGGGATCCCGTCCAGCGCTCGGTCGACGAGCCGCTCGAACTCCTCGCGCCCCAGCTCCACCGGCATGCGGCCAGCCTAGACGGCGCGGCGACTGCCACCGAGGCGTGGTGAGGGGCCACCACCGAGCGGTCGTGGCCCCTCACCGAGGTGGTACCGAGGGCTCAGCCGGTGATCACCAGGACGACACGACGGTTGTCGTCACGGGCGGCCGTGGAGCCTCCGATGATCGCCGGGCGGGTCGGCCCGAACCCCTGGGAGTGCGTGGTGACGTCGGCGCCGTACTTCTTCAGGAGCCGGCACACCGCAGCCGCACGAGCTCGCGACAGCTTCCACTCGTTGGCGACGCTGCCGCCGTAGTCGGAGTAGCCCTCGCACTGCACGGCCTTGACATAGGTCAGGCTCGCGAGGACCGCGCGGATCTCTCGGCGCCCGGTCGGCGTGACCGTCGCTGAGTTGAACCGGAACATCTCGCCCGCCGCGAAGGACACGGCCTCGCGCTGCTGGAGCTGGCGGCCCTTGAGGTCGGTGGCCGGGAACGCGGGGGTGCCGTTGCGGCTGGCCGCGAAGGCCTTGGTCCGGGCCACCTTGCCGTGGTAGCCGGCCGGGTGCGCAGGCACCTGCTTGAGCGCCCTGCGGGCCTGCGGTGTCAGCGGGTCGTGGAACCACATCGTGGGTGTCGCCATCACCGGTCGCGACGCCGGCCCCACACCGTCGGAGGTCTTCGTTCGCACCATGACGGCATAGGTCTTGCCGTTGAGCACGCCCTCGACCAGTCCGGTCACGGGTGCCGGCTGGGTCCGGGTCGCCCGCCAGCTCGTCGACAGGTTCTTCCAGGTCTTCCCGCGGTCCAGGCTGTAGCGGAAGCCGGTGATCGCCGGCATCCTCTTGCCGAGGCCGAGCTCGAACGACAGCGTCATGACCCGGTCGCCGGTCGTCACTGTCAGTCCACTGGGGGCCGGGATCCCGAGGGAGGGGGTGACAGCCTCCGTGGGGTCCGACGCCGGAGAGTCCCCCTCGGCGTTGGTGGCGACGATGGTGAACGTGTAGGTCTTCCCGTTGGTGAGCCCGGTGATCTCGCACGGGCTTGAGTCACAGGCGACCGTCGCTCCACCCGGCGATACCGTCACCGTGTAGCCGGTGACCGGCGTGCCGCCGTCGCTGACGGGAGCGTCCCACTGCACCACGGCAGACCTGCTGCCGGGGAACGCCTCCGGGTTCAGCGGGACGGTCGGGACACCGCGGACGTCGATCGTGGAGGACGCGTCGACGACATTGGCGAAGCCCGAGGACCCCTCAGCCAGGTCGCCGAACTCGGCGACGTAGCCGGCGATCTGGAACCCGGCGTCGGCCGGCAGATCGTTCCACGCACCCCAGGGCCCGAACCAGTTCGTCACCGCCACCCATTCGCCGCTGTGGGGAGTGATGCCCCCGCCGGCGTTGTTGGGCTCGCCCCAGGCCCAGCCGGAGAACTCCCCGGAGTCGGGGGTGAAGTCGCACACGTCCAGCCAGTTGGTGCAGCTGCTGATCGTCGTGCCGGCCAGCGGACCGTCGGCCCACTTCCACTGCCGGGCCGGGTTGCCGGTCGGGTCGTCGGAGGCGACCGCTCCGATCCAGACGTTCTCGGCACCCTGGATCTTGCTGGTGATCAGGTCGTTGACCGCCTGCGACGGGATCGACGCGAGATAGCCGGCCTGCCCCGCGAAGGTCCGCGCGGCCGCGTCTGCCTGGGCCTCGTCCCAGGTCACCCCGGGCGCCTCGACGAACTGGTAGAAGTGACCGTTGTCCGGGGAATAGACCAGGCCGTCAGCGAAGGGCATCGCCGAGACCGAGACCGTGGCGGTGGATCCGGCGTCGTCACCGGTGACCAGGTCGATCGAGGCCAGGGCGTTGTTGACGTCGTCGGGGAGGCCGTCGAAGGACACCGACGGGTCTCCGCTGGCATGGTTGCCATAGGCCAGCGTGACACCCGTGGTGTCGTTGACGGTCAGGGTGCCGACATCGGTTCCGACGGTCACCTGGATGTCTGCGTCCACGGCGGCGCCGCTGACCGTCAGGCCGGCCAGGGGCGTCGTGGAGTCGGGTGCGACCTTGGTGACGGAGGTCCCGGTCACTGCCAGCCCCATACCCGCCTGCGCGGCGGGGGCGACGGCCAGCCCGGACATCGCCACCAGCGCAATCCCGGACACGACCGCGCTCACGCGCGGCAGTCCTCGCCGATGCGATCGGCTCGACGCGAGTGTCATGCTCACACCTCTCGATGACGGGGCAGCACAACGCCACCCTCCGGTTATCCATCGGCGGCACAGGGCCCGACCTGAGCGGCCACCTGCCTCGGTTGTTCGGGTGTCCCCGCAGGGGCGGAGCTGACCGAGCATGGGGAGCACGGGTCGACAGCAGGCGTCGGCCGGCGATGCTGGTCGGCCTCATGCGGACCTCCGTCAGACCCGGCGCGTCCCTGCGCTTCCCGGCAATGTCGGTCGTTCGGCGACGCCAGGCGACATGGGAGACCACGAGGTGACGGATCACTCGCCCCGCTCACCGGTCCGGACCCGCGCGGTGACCTTGCCCCCGGGAAACACTCGAGGCCCATCCCCGGCAGCCGTGCTGCCGAGCGATGAGCCTCGTGCTGTGGCGACCCCGACGGGACTCGAACC
>JAGQUE010000091.1 GCA_020438665.1 Nocardioidaceae bacterium
GCACCTGATGGACCTCGCTCGCCGCCTGGACATCAGCGGTCGTTCCACGATGTCCAAGGCAGAGCTTGTCGACGCCCTCCAGAAGGCGAACGCTCGTGAGACGCGCCGGATGCGCTCGTGACGGTTCACCAGGGTAGGCAGGGAAACCCGCACCTACCGTGGTGAACTCCGCGAGGTAAGTGAGGGTTCGCCTACCTACCTTGGTGAACCGGCAGCGCCGGAGCCTCAGCAGATCCGGAGCCTCAGCAGATCCGGGGCAGCTGCTCACCGATGGGGAGGTCGACGACGCGGGTGCCGCCGAGGGCGGTGCGGGCGACCACCATGCGGGGATGGTCGGGGACGCACTCGCCGATACGGCGTGCGCCCGCGCCGAGGGGGTGGTGGCGCATCGCGTCAAGCACCTCGTCGGCCCGGTCGGCCGGGACGACAGCGACGAGCTTGCCCTCGTTGGCGACCTGCATCGGGTCGAGGCCGAGGAGGCCGCAGGCGTCGCGCACCTCGACGGGGATCGGCAGCGACCGCTCCTCCAGGGAGATGCCGACGCCGGAGGCCCGGGCGATCTCGTTGAGGGTGGTCGAGACCCCACCGCGGGTGGGGTCGCGCAGCACGCGGATGTCGGCACCGGTGGCGAGCATGTCGGCGACGAGCTCGTGGAGCGGCGCGGTGTCGCTGACGATCGACGACCCGAACTCCAGCCCCTCGCGCACGCTCATCACCGCGACGCCGTGGAGCCCGATGTCGCCGCTGATGAGGACGACGTCGCCGGGCTCGGCGCGGTCGGGCCGGATGGTGACCCCGTCGGGGATCACGCCGATGCCCGCGGTGTTGAGATAGATCCCGTCGCCGGCGTGGTGCTCGACGACCTTGGTGTCGCCGGTGACCAGCTGGACGCCGGCCGCCTCGGCCGCCTTGCCGACGGCGGTGGCGATGCGCCCCACGTCGGACATCGGCGTGCCCTCGGCGAGGATGAACGCCGTCGACAGATAGACCGGGGTGGCGCCGACCATCGCGAGGTCGTTGACGGTGCCGTTGACGGCGAGGTCACCCAGCGAGCCGCCCGGGAAGAACATCGGCTTGACCACGAACGAGTCGGTGGAGAAGGCGAGCCGACCGGCCGGCCGGGGGAGTACGGCGGCGTCGGCGAGGTCGGCGGCCGCGGCACCGCCGAACGACGGCAGGAACAGGCTCTCGATCAGGTCGCCGCTCATCGCGCCGCCACCACCGTGGCCCATCACGATCGTGGGGGTGTCGCGCAGCGGCATCGGGCAGGTCCAGCCCTCGAAGTCCAGCTCGTTGCTCATCGGTCCACCAGCTCCAGCCTCCGATAGGCGTAGTAGGCGGCGCACGCGCCCTCGGACGAGACCATCGTCGCCCCCAGCGGGTTGCGCGGCGTGCACTCCCGGCCGAACGCGGCGCACTCGTGGGGCTTGATGAGTCCCTGGAGCACGTCGCCGGCGCGGCACAGCGAGGACTCCTCGGTGTGGATGTCCTGGACGGCGAAGCGCCGCTCGGCGTCGAAGTCGGCATATTTCGCCGAGAGCCGCCAGCCGCTGCCGGGGATCATGCCGATGCCGCGCCAGGTGCGGTCGGTGACCTCGAAGACGTCGGCGAGCATCGCCTGCGCCGCGGGGTTGCCGGCGGTGGGGACGGCGCGCGCATAGGCGTTCTCGAGCTCGTGGCGGCCCTCCTCGAGCTGGACGATCGTGCGCCGGATGCCTTCGAGGATGTCGAGCGGCTCGAAGCCGGTGACGACGATCGGGACGCCGTAGCGCTCGGCGAGCGGGGGATACTCGGAGGTCCCCATGACGCTGCAGACGTGCCCGGCGGCGAGGAACGCCTGCACCCGGCAGGTGGGCGACTCCATGATCGCCGAGATCGCCGGCGGCACCAGGACGTGGGAGACGAGCAGGGAGAAGTTGGTGATCCCCTGGGCGCGGGCCTGGTGGACGGTCATCGCGTTGGCGGGGGCGGTCGTCTCGAAGCCGATGCCGAAGAACACGACCTGCTTGTCGGGGTTCTGCCGCGCCAGCTCGAGCGCGTCGAGCGGCGAATAGACGACGCGTACGTCACCGCCGGTGCTCTTGACCGCGAAGAGGTCGCGACCGCTGCCCGGGACGCGCAGCATGTCGCCGAACGAGCAGAAGATGACACCCGGCGTCGCGGCGATGGCGAGCGCCTTGTCGATGATCTCCAGCGGCGTCACACAGACCGGGCACCCGGGGCCGTGGATCATCTCCACGCCCGCGGGGAGCAGCTGGTCGATGCCGTGGCGGATGATCGAGTGGGTCTGCCCGCCGCAGACCTCCATCATCGCCCAGGGGCGCGTCGTCACCCGGCGGATTTCGTCGAAGAGTTTCGATACCAGCGCGTTGTCTCGGAATTCAGCCAGATACTTCATGTGATTTCCTACCCGCTATGCGTCGGCTTGATCGGGCAGCTGGGGTGGCGCTTCCGCTTGAAGCTCCTCCTCCAGCGTGCCCAATTCTTCGAACAGACGCAGGGTTTCCAGGGCCGATTCTTCGTCCAGCTTCGTGATGGCAAACCCGACGTGCACGATGGTGTAATCGCCGATTTCCGCTTCGGGCACGTACTCCAGGCAGACCTCTTTGACGATGCCGCCAAAATTAACCTTGCCCATACGCGCGCCACCGTCATCGTAGATTTCGGTGATTTTTCCAGGGATACCCAGGCACATAATTCAATCCTGTCTTTTTATCGTCACGATTCAAGCTGGTGACAGCCGATGATGGCCTGTCCCAGGGCAAGCCCACCGTCATTGGCCGGAACCACGCGGTGAGTCAAAACGGTGAAGTCACGATCCTGCAACCGGCGCACGGCGGCATCCAGCAAATGCACATTCTGAAAGACGCCGCCGCTGAGCGCCACAGTCTCCAGCCCGGTGTCCGCGCGCAGCAGCACACAGACCTCGGCAATCGCATTGGCGACGGCGGCATGAAAGCGCCCGGCGATGGCCTCTGGCGGCACGCCCCGGCGCACATCAGCGACCACAGCGGCCAAGATAGGCGCAGGATCGATGATCTGCCCATCGCCATCATCGTACACATCGAACGTATAGCTGGACGCGCGATCATTCACCACAGGGTCGAGTGGCGGTAGCAAGCCCTCAAGTTCGATGCCGGCCTGGGCTTCATAGGTGATCGTCTCACGCACACCGATCAGCGCTGCCACGGCATCGAACAAGCGCCCCATGCTGC
>JAGQUE010000703.1 GCA_020438665.1 Nocardioidaceae bacterium
GGTGTTCCCGGTCGCGGACGCTCTCCAGGTGTCGTTCGACGATCGCGGCCACGTGCCGTGCCACGACGTGCGGCTCGTCGGCGGCGTCGACCGGCAGCTCATCGAAGGTGGAGCCTTCGAGGCTCGCACGCAGCTTCGACGTTACGAGCAATTCATAAAGGCCCTCTTCCATCGCTGCAGCTTGTCAAACGTGATCGAAGATCCCGGGACATCGGGCCTGGAACGCCCGAGTGGCGCGGCTGTGTTCGTCGGGGCTCAAGGATCCTGGCCGCGGCACCGATAGACCCTCGTCACGAACGGGGGAGACATGGCTGGAGAGTCAGCGGAACAAGTGGCGCGGCGTCAGCGTGAGCGTGCGGCTCGCCTGGAGCGGTCGGCCGAGATGTGGGAGCGCGGCGCGCAGGGTGAGCGGGCGACCGGAGCGATCCTTGATGGGCTGCGCGCCGAGGGTTGGGCGGTGTTCCACGATGTCCGCTGGCCGGACCGGGTCCGAGCAAACATCGACCACGTCGCGATCGGTCCCTCGGGTGTGTTCGTCATCGACTCGAAGAATTGGGCGGGTCGTATCGACATCCGCGAGGGCACCTTCACGTGCCGAGGGAGGAGACACGACCGGACGATCGCGTCGGCGGGAGATGCTGCTCTGGCCGTCGCGCGGCACGTCAGCGCCCCGGCGGCCGGGCTGGTGCACGCGGTGCTCTGCTTCGTCCGCGACGAACGGATCGAGGGCCGCTGCCACGAGGTCCTGATGTGCTCCACCGCCAACCTGCGCGAGATGCTCGTGAGCCGCCCGGCCGTCCTGACGCCAGATCAGGTGCGCATGGCTGCACTCGAGCTCGGCGTCTTCCTGCGAGCAGCCACGGCTTCGTCGCCTCGGCCGAGTCCCGCTCCGCCACGCCGACAGGTCGCCAGCCGACCCTCCGTCCCGAGCCCACAGCCACGCCGACAGCAGCCGAAGAAGTCGATGACAGGCCGTTTCGTGGGACTCGGGCTGATCGTGCTGGTGGCACTCGTCGGACTGAGCCAACTGCCCCTGATCGTCGACCTTGCGACGCAGGTCGTCAGCGACGTCCTGGTCGGACACCAGTACGGGACCTGCGGTGAGCTGCGTGAGGACTACCCCAACGGTGTGGGGCGGGCCGCCGCCGTCGACGAGATGAAGCGGCAGCGTCATCGCCCGGCCGTCGATGAGCGGGTGTTCATCGCGAACTCGTCGCTCGACCGCGACGATGACGGTCTGATCTGCGAGCGACCAAGGTAGTCCGACGCGCTCACAACCACTACCGGTCGTCTGCCGGGACCGCTCAGGCCAGCATCCCCGGGCGTCCCAGCGCGTGCCGGCCGGACTCGACGTGGGTGGCCTCCGGAGTCAGCGGGTGGAACTTGACCGCGCGGACGTCGCGGTAGGCGCGCTCGATCACCGAGCCGCGGAAGAACGCCGGTCCACCGGCGACCTCCATGGCCAGGTCGACGACCTCGAGGCAGGCCTCGGCGACCTCTGCCTTCGCCAGCATCACCGCGAGGTAGGCCTCCGGTGAGGGCCGCGCGTCCTCGCCGACCTCGGCCAGCGCGCCGTCGAGGGACCAGGAGGCAACCTGCAGCAGCTGCCGCATCCGGCCGACCTGCCGCTGCACCAGCGGGCTGTCGGCCCGCGGCCCGGCGGCGGTCACGGCTGCCTCGTAGGCCGCCTCGGCAACTCCGAGGTACGCGCCGCTGACGATCGGGAAGGCGATCTCGGAAATCACCTGCAGTGGCGGGTCGACGACGCCGTAGGGCCGTACGGCGAGCACCCGCTCGTCGGGGACGAACACGTCGTCGACCTCGATGTCGTCGCTGCCGGTGCCGCGCATGCCGAGGGTGTTCCAGTTGTTGGCGACGCGGACGCCGTCGGCGGCGACCGGCACGGCCACGTTGAGGACGCGCCGGCCCTGCTCGCGGTCGTCGTGGACGAACATCGTCGACATCACGGTGCCGTGGGCCGACTGGCTGGCGAACCGCTTGCGCCCCGAGACGCGGTAGCCGCCCTCGACCCGGACCGCCTCGCCGCGCGGGTGGGTGTAGTCGCCCCCGCCGGTGGAGACGAGGACGATGCCCTCCTCGGCGACCCGACGCAGGGTCGCCTCCGCGCCGGGCATGCCGCGGCGGTAGCGCCAAGCGGTGAACGCGACGACGTGCTGGTGCATCGAGCTGGCCAGGGCCGTGGAGCCGCAGTGGTGGCCGAGCTCGCGCTGCAGGGCGGTGAGCTCGGCGAGCGTGGCGCCGGCGCCGCCGAGCTCGACGGGGACGGCCGCCTTGAGGAGCCCGGCACGCCCGAGCGCGTCGTACGCCTCGGTGACGAAGGTCCCCTCGGCGTCGTGCCGGGCCGCGTGCTCGGCGATGGCCGGGCCGACGGCGCGGGCGCGGTCTATCAGGGAGCTCTGGGGCCGGTCGGTGCCGGCCGGGGTGGATGTGGGAACGGTGGTGGATGTGGTCATGCCAGCAGCGTGCGACGGGCGCGGAATCGCCCTCCAGTCCACGAACGCGACCCAGCTGGTACTGATTCGCGACTACCCCCTGGCCGCCCGCGCTGCGATCCTGAGGGACATGCCTGACTACGGTGCCTACTGCCCGGTGCAGATGGCCGCTGAGGTGGTCGCGGACCGGTGGACGCCGCTGATCATCCGCGAGCTGGTCCTCGGCAACACGCGCTTCAACGACATCGCCCGGGCGATGCCCGGCATCTCGCGCACGCTGCTCGTGCAGCGCCTGCGTCACCTCGAGAAGAAAGGCGTCCTGGAGACCTGGCCCTCGCCGACCGGCCGCGGCTCGGAGTACCACCTGACGCCGGCCGGCCAGGACCTGACGCAGGTCATCGACAGCCTCGGCCGCTGGGCGGTCGAGTGGCTCTTCGACGACCTGCGCCCTCACGACGTACCCCCGACGACATTGATGTGGTGGATGCGTCGCCGGGTGGACAGCGAGGCGCTGCCCCCGGTGCGCACGGTGGTGGAGTTCCGACACACCGCTCCTTCTCCGCAGACCATCTGGCTCGTGCTGGACCGGGGCGAGGTCTCGGTGTGCCACCAGCACCCCGGCTTCGAGGTCGACGTCGTCGCGACCGCCTCCACCGCCGACTTCGCCGACGTCTTCCAGGGCTACCGCACCTGGCACGAGGCGGTGGCCGAGGGCCGGATCGAGGTGGCGGGGCCACCGCGGCTCCTCTCGGCACTGCCACGGTGGTTCCTGTGGAGCCCCTGGGCCGATGTCACTCGCGAGCGGGCGCGGCGGGCGGCCGACGCCTGATCAAACCGCGACGGTCGGGGCGCTCACGACCACGACCGGGCCACACACACCTCCTGGCTGTCGGTCCGGTGTGATTGTCTGGGAGAAGAGGCCACATCGCAGTGGTCCACTCTCGGGAGGAAGTTGATTGATGGCATCACGAGCACGCGTCCGTCGTACCGCTCTGGCTGTCGGGGCGGCGTTGCTGCTCCCGGTCGGCGTGGCGCAGGCGGCGCCGGCGGGGGACGACACCACGGGGTCACGGGGGATCGGTGACCCGTACTATCCCACCTACGGCAACGGCGGCTACG
>JAGQUE010000704.1 GCA_020438665.1 Nocardioidaceae bacterium
CAGCGCCTGTTCCACGTCGGAGGCCGACCAGGCCTCAGGGGCGGGGTCGGTGAGGTGCTCGTGGCCCTCGTCGTTGAGGTACGACGTCAGGGCGTCGGGCGCGGCGGCTCCCGCGACGTCGGGGTCTCCCTGGATGACCCAGCGCTCGTGGCCGTCGGCGTCGATCACGATGACGGCGTCGGTGTGCTCGTAGTCATAGGTGACCGGCTGGCCGGTCTGCCAGTCGGCGCCGTAGGGCTCCTCGGCGTCGACGCGTTCATAGGCCACGCCGAAGCTCTTCCAGAAGTCGTCGGTCCCGGCGCCGGCGGTGAACAGCGTCCAGCTCTCGGTGCCCGGGAACAGCGCCTGATAGGCGGCGAGCCGGGCCGGATCGTCGCCCTCGGGGTCGACGGTCCCTTCGAGGACGACGATGTCGTCGAGTCCGGCGTCGTCGACGGCGCGGGCGACCGCGTTCATGTCGACGCTCGTCAGGGGGCAGATCTCCCGGCAGCGGGTGAGGAAGTCGGTGAGGACCACCGTCTTGCCGTGCAGGTCGCCCAGGGTGAGGGTGGAGCCGTCGGCGGCCGTGAGCGCGGCCTCGAGCTGGTCGGCAGTCAGCGGAATGTCGACCAGGGTGCCGCCGGCGAGGCGACCCGACTCGGGAAGGTTGGCGGTCTCGTCCGAGCCCCCGCCGCAGGAGGCCAACGCCGCGGCGAGCAGTGTGGCGACTGCGAGAGACCGGATGGTGAACCGGACCACGGCGTCTCCTGACGTGGGAGCGGGACGAGACCTGGCGGTGACTCTACAAGTTGTCTAATCATGGGACAAGCCGGAGGTACGGACCGGACCACCGCCGATCACTTGCACGACCGGAAAGTGATCAGATAACTTTCCACCATGGAAAGCACGCCGTCGCCGGACGAGCTCATGCGCGCGACCGACCGCGCCGCCGCCGCCCCCTGGACGGACTACCCACCGACGCCGCTGTGGTACCCGCCGGTCACGGGCGTGTGGGCGGGCCTGCTGGTGGCCGTCATCGGTCAGCGCGGCGCCCATCCTGCGGTCGCGCTCGCCGGCTTGCTGGTCCTGGTCGCGCTCGAGTATGCGTTCCTGGTCTGGTACCGCCGCTACCGCGGCGCGATGCCGGCCAGCGTGCCACCTGCGGAGTTCCGGGCTCCGATGGCCCGGCTGCTCCTCGGTGTCGCGGTCATCGCGGGCCTGGCGTGGTTGACCGACCAGTTGGTGGGCCTGGGCGGCGCCGCCGTAGTCGTCGCCGTGCTCGTCACGGTGCTGATCGCCTGGTACGAGACGGCGTACGCCGCCGCCGCAGCCGCCACTCGTGAGCGGCTCTCGTGACCTCCGCCGCCCTGGGCCGGCTCGACCCCGTCATCCACGCACCCAAGCGGCTGGCGGCCATGGCGATCCTGACCAACGCATCGAGCTGCGACTTTCCCTTCCTCAAGAGCCAGGTCGGGTTGAGTGACTCCGACCTGTCCAAGCAGATGGCGACCCTCGTCGACGCCGGTTATGTGACGGTCCGCAAGTCCGGGCGCGGTCGGGGCAGCGTCACCACCTATCGCGTCACCAAGCTCGGCCGGCAGGCCTATCGCACCCACCGCGCCGCGCTGGCCGCGCTGCTCGGCGACTGATCGCCCAGCATCCCGGGCACCAGCATCCC
>JAGQUE010000092.1 GCA_020438665.1 Nocardioidaceae bacterium
GATGCCCTTGCCCTTGCCGTCGGAGGAGCCGCCGATGCCGAGGATGACGGCGTGGATGCGGTCGCCGGCGGCCTCGGCGTCCTCGAGCCGCTTGAGCACGAACAGGGCGGCGCCCTCGCCCATGA
This sequence comes from Nocardioidaceae bacterium, assembly GCA_020438665.1. The sequence continues at coordinate 126 of JAGQUE010000092.1, forward strand.
CGAAGCCGTCGGCCCCGGCGTCGAACGGCCGCGTGCCGGTCGCCGAGAGCGCGCCGATCTTGCAGAACTTCACGAAGGCGTCGACGCCCATGTTGCGGTCGAGGCCGCCGGTGACGACGGCGTCGTAGTCGTGCGCGACGAGCCCGTGGACGGCGGCGTTGAGCGCTGCCAGGCCAGACGCGCACGCGGCGTCGGTGGTGAAGTTGGGTCCGCGGAGGTTGAACAGGTTGGCGACCCGGCCCGCGATCACGTTGGACAGCTCACCGGGCATGGTGTCCTCGGTGATCTCGATCTGGTCGGCGAGGTAGGCCTCGCGGGTCTCGTCGACGATCCGCCGCTGGACGTCCTCGGGCAGTGCCGTCAGCGACGGCACCCGGGCCAGCCGGGTGAGCACCTCGGGCAGCTTGATGCGCATGCTGGTCGTGTAGTGCTTCTCGCCGCCGATGGCGTTGCCGAGGATGACGGCGACCCGGTCGGTGTCGACGTTCCAGCCCGGCCAGCCGGCCTCGACGAGCGCGGTGCGGGCCGCCGAGATGGCCCACCGCTGCCCCTGGTCCATCTGCTGGGCGACCTTGGGCGGGACGGGGAGCTTCCAGGAGACCGGGTCCCACGGGAACTCGCGGACCCAGCCGCCGATGCGGGTATAGGTCTTGTCGGGGACCGCGTGGTCCTCGTCGTAGTAGAGGGCGGGGTCCCACCGCTCCGGCGGGACGTCGGTGACGCTATAGACACCACCGGTGATGTTGGCCCAGAACGCCGCCGCGTCGGGCGCTCCGGGCATGATCGCGGCGGTGCCGACGACGGCGACGGGGTGGACGGTCCTGTTGGTCATGGCGCGATTCCTCCTCGTCAGCCGTCGGTGCGCCCATAGAGGGCGTCGGCGACCTGGTCCATGTCGGCGAACAGGCCGGCCTGGGCCGCGGCGACAGCCTCGGCGGGGATGGCCAGCGAGATGGGGGCGTCGGCGGAGCCGACGACATAGCGCGGCCCGTCGAGGGCGACCTTCTGGGCGGCCTCCCGGGCGAAGACGCGCGCCATGGTCGCCCACACCTCGGGCGCGAACCGCGTGGGCGTCTTCTCATAGCGGTCACCGTCGAGCGTCGCCGCTGCGCGCCTGGCGAAGGTCTCGGCGCACTCGACCGCGGCGATCAGCTCCCCGAGCCGGAAGAGCACGTGCTGGCTGCGGGTGAGCCGGCCGACCCGGCACGCCTCCAGGACGGCCGCGAGCGACTGGCAGGCCAGCGCGGCCACGGCGGCACCGACCTCGGGCCGGCGAGCGTGGAGGGACTGCAGCGCAGCCGCCTTGTCGAGGTAGTAGGCGCCGCGGGTCTTGAGGTGCTGCTGCCACCGGTCACGGGCGATGGTCATCTCCATGATCTCGGAGGTGCCTTCATAGATGGTGGTGATGCGGACGTCGCGCTTGATCTTCTCCACGACGTACTCGCGGGTGTAGCCATAGCCGCCGTGGGCCTGGATCGCGGCGTCGGCCGCGGCGTTGCCGGCCTCGGTGGCGGCGTACTTGGCGATGGCCCCCTCGGTGTTCATGGCACCGTTGGCGCCCTCGCCGTCGTCGAGACGGGTCGCGGTCTCCTCCATGAACGCGCGGGCTGCCTCGAGGCGTACGGCGTGGGGAACGATGAGCTTGTGGGTGTAGCCCTGCTTCTCCGAGAGGGGTCCCCCGCCCTGGATGCGGGTCTGGGAGTAGTCGATGGCCCGGTCGAGGGCGGCCCAGCCACCGCCGAGGCCGAACGCGGCGACCATGAGCCGGGTGTAGCCGAAGACCTGCTGGGCCTGGACCAGGCCGCGCCCCTCGACCCCGCCGATCAGGTTGGCCGCCGGCACCTCGACGTCGTCGAGGAACAGCGCGGCGGTGTTGGACAGCCGGATGCCGTGCTTGTCCTCGGGGTGCGCGGACTCGAAGCCCGTCGTGCCCTTGGGGACGACGAACCACGACGGACCCGCCGGGGTGGCCGCGAGGATGGTGTACATGTCGGCGATGGAGCCGTTGGAGATCCACTGCTTGCGGCCGTTGATGCGATAGGCCGTCACGGTGCCGTCGTCGTCCAGCACCGGCTTGGCGGTGGTCGACATCGCGCCCAGGTCGGAGCCGGCCTCCGGCTCGGTGGCGCCATAGGCGAACACGGTGCCGTTCTCGGAGATGCCGCCCAGCCACTCCTTCTTCTGCTCCTCGGTGCCGCCGACCATGATGGGGTCCGAGCCGAGGAAGGTGGCGAAGACCGCGGTGGCCACGCCGATGTCGTGGCGGGCCATGGTCTCGCAGAGCCGGTAGGAGTCGAACGCGCCGCCGTCCATGCCGCCGTACGCCTCGGGCACGAACAGCATCTGCACGCCGAGCGTCTCGGGGTCCGACATCGCTCGGACGATGTCCTCGGGGCACTGGTCCTCGTGGTCGAGCTCGAGCTGCAGCTCAGGAGTCAGGGCGTGGTCGACGAACTCGTCGAGCGCCTCGAGCATCATCGTGAGGTCACCGGCGTCGAGGCCCTTCCCTCCGAAGGCGTGCGTGGTCGGTTCGACGGGAGAGCTCATGACGGTGGGTTCCTTACTCGATTGCTGAGGCGGGTTGGGACATGGCGCTGCCCGCTCCGGCACAGCCGACAGGGCATGCGGAGAGGGATGGCAGGAAGCGGGCGATGGCTGTCCCCGCCGATGGTCGCGAGAGGACCAGGACGGGCTTGACCAGGACGACGGATGTCATGCGCCGTTCTCCTCCAGGTGGGTGTGACGGTCAGGAGGGCCGCATTGCTTGGCACGTTACAAAGACCTTTGAATGGGAAACTACTGACCCCCACGACCTGTCTGCTTGGTCACGAATTGACGATATAGGGGTGCCCCGACTGGCAGATTGGTGTCCTTGCGCCGGGTCGTCAGACCCGCGGTCGGCCGTTGTCCCAGAACCGGCCCCTGGCGCGGGTCTCAGCGTCGGCCGTTGCCGGCCGCCTCGCTCAGCAGCCGGCCGAGCCTGGTCGCCTCGGCCGCGAGCTCGGGGGGCTCGACGACCCGCCAGCGGTGGGGCAGGCTCGCGAGATAGAGCGCCACCCAGGTCAGGTTGTCACCGCCGGCGACCAGCTCGCAGCTGTGCTCGTCGATCGGTGTCACGGTCCCGGACCGGGCCGAGACCCGCTGGCGCACCTTGTCGGCGGGCGCGGCCACGACGACACGGGCGACATGACGGTAGGGCGCTGCGGACACGGCTCGCTGAAGGTGGGTGACGGGGTCCGGGTGCTCGCGGAACGGGAACCGCCACGTCGTCGCAACGACCCCGGTCGCCCGGTCGACCCGAAACGTCCGCCAGTCCGCCCGGTCGACGTCCCAGGCGAACAGGTACCACCGGTCTCCGGCGGTGACGAGCCGGACGGGCTCGGTCAGCCGCTGGCTGACGATGCCGCGCAGGTCGGCATAGTCGAACCGGACCCGCACCCGGTCACGGCAGGCCCGGGCCAGCGTCAGCAAGGTGTCCGCATCGATGCTCGTGTCGGGGCCGGGCAGGCTGTCGGTGGCGTCGAGGAGGGCGCGCACGGTGTGGCGCAGGCGCGGAGGCAGCACCTGCTCGAGCTTGGCGAGGGTCCGGACCGCGGCGTCACCAGCGCCGGTGACGCTGGCCGCCGTACGCCGGAGCGACACCGCGACGGCGACCGCCTCCTCGTCGTCGAGCAGCAGGGGTGGTAGCGCGCGGCCGGCACCGAGCTGATAGCCGCCGGCTGGGCCCTGAGCCGCGTGGACGGGATAACCGAGGTCGCGCAGCCGTTGGACGTCTCGGCGCACGCTGCGCGTCGTCACCCCGAGCCGGTCGGCCAGCTCGGGCCCCGTCCACACCGGCCGGGACTGGAGCAGCCCCAACAGGGTGAGCAGTCGCTGGGTGGTCTCGGCCATGTCGGACATCCTCGCAGAGCTAGCGGACAGAAACTGTCCTATTAGTGCGGGAGGCTGGGTCCATGTCCACCACCTCCTGGAACTCGCTGCTCCGCGAGCAGCTGACCTGGCACTGGACCCACCAGCTCCGGCCGCGGCTGGACGGTCTGACCGACGACGAATACCGCTGGGAACCGGTGCCGGGCGCCTGGAACGTCCGCCCCCGCGGCACGTCCACCGCGCCGGTGGCCGGAGGGTCTGGTGCGTTCACCATCGACTGGGCCTGGCCCCCGCCCGAGCCCGCTCCGGTCACGACCATCGCCTGGCGGCTCGGGCACGTCATCGTGGGCTGCCTGGGCGCCCGCAACGCCGCCCACTTCGCCGGCCCACCCGCCGACTACTTCTCCTGGGACTACCCAGGAACCGCTGCGGGCGCCCTGGCCCAGCTTGATGCTGGGATCGAGACCTGGCTGGCCGGCGTGGCGGCGTTGGGCGAGGGTGGACTCGCGCGGCCGTGCGGCCCCGCCGAGGGCCCGTTCGCCGACCAGCCGATGGCCACGCTGGTCCTGCACATCCATCGCGAGCTCATCCACCACGGCGCGGAGATCGCGCTGCTGCGTGACCTCTATGCCCACCGTCGACCCACCCACCAGCAGGAGGACTGATGCCGTTCCAGGCCCCGCCCGTCGCCACCGAGACGGAGGCGCTCCTCGCCCATGTCCGTCAGCAGCAGGACGCGTTCCGGGCCGCGGTCTTCGGCCTCACCGATGACCAGGCCGGCCGAGCAGCCAGCGCCAGCAGCCTCACCCTCGGGACCCTCGTCAAGCACGTCACCGCGACCCAGAGGTCGTGGCTCGACGCCGTGCTGGCCGCCCCCAGCCTGCCCGTCGACGACCGGACACAGGAGCAGCAGTACGCCGACTGGCAGGCCGAGTTCACCTGGTTTCCGAGCGACACCGTGGCCGACGTGCTCGGCGACTTCGACACCGTCTCAGGCGAGGTGCTCGCCGCTATCCGGGATGCCGATCTCGACGCGGCCGTGCCCGTGCCACCGGCCCCGTGGAACCCTCGTGACATCGAGGCGTGGAGCGTCCGATGGGTGTGGTTCCACCTCATCGAGGAGCTCGCCCGCCACGCCGGCCACGCCGACATCGTCCGCGAGTCACTCGACGGCGCCACGATGTATCCGCTCGTCGCGGCCTGCGAGGGTCTCCCGGCCACGCCATGGCTGACACCCTGGTCGCCAGAGGCATCAGGGACCGACCGAGGGGCGACGTCGTGAGCCGCACGATCCAGCTGACGTTCGACTGTGCGGACCCCAACGGACTCGCCGGCTTCTGGAACGAGGCGCTCGGCTACCGCTATGACGCTCCCCCGCCCGGCTTCGACACCTGGGAGGCGGCGCTGGACGCGTTCGGCGTACCGCCGGAGCGGCGCAACGACGCCTCGGCCTCGGTCGACCCCGACGGGGAGGGTCCTCGGCTGTTCTTCCAGAAGGTGCCCGAGGGCAAGTCCGCCAAGAACCGCGTCCACCTCGACGTTCGGGCAGCCCCCGGGCTCGAGGGCGAGGCACGCATGGCGGCGCTCGAGGCCGAGTGCGAGCGGTTGGTGGCCCTTGGAGCGACTCGTGTGCGGCGCGATGAGCCCCGGCCACCCATGAGCGCGGGGTTCATCGTGATGCAGGACCCCGAGGGCAACGAGTTCTGCCTGGACTGACCCGGCAGTCGGCGCGGCGTACGCCGACCCGGGTCAGCCGATGCCGGGGAACCAGAGGGCGATCTCGCGGGCGGCGGACTCGGCGGAGTCGGAGCCGTGGACGAGGTTCTCGCGGTTGGAGAGGGACAGGTCGCCGCGGATCGAGCCGGGTGCGGCCTTGCGGCCATCGGTGGCCCCGTTGAGCGCCCGGACCACCTCGATCGCCTCGTCACCCTCGAGGACCACGGCGACGAGCGGGCCGCTGGTGACGAAGTCGCGCAGCGGCGGATAGAACGCCTTCTCGACATGCTCGGCATAGTGCTGGTCGGCGACGGAGGCGTCGATGGTGCGCAGCTCCATCGCCACGACCCGCAAGCCCTTCGCCTCGTAGCGGCCGAGGATCTCTCCCATCAGCCCCCGCTGGACGGCATCGGGCTTGAGCAGGACGAGGGTGCGTGACGTCATGCCCCGAAGGCTACCGAGCCGAGCTCACTGCTCCTCGGGGAGGGCGGGGTCGTCCGGTGCCGTGCCGTCGGTCCGTGCGCCTGGCTCGCCGGCCACCGCCAGGGTGGCGTACGCCGTCGCGCGCTCGCGCTCGATCTTGCGCCCGAGGAAGTAGGCCGTCGCCCAGAGCCCGGCGAACAGCGCACCGAGAAGGAACATCGTCGGGACCAGGAAGCCGAGGGCGACGGCGCCGACCTGGAGCGCGAAACCGACGAGATAGGCGGCCTCGGAGCGCAGCAACCCCGCCAGCATCAGGCAGGCCACCGCGAGGCCGAGCCCGGCGAGGAGGGCCATGCCGGCATGCACGTCGGAGAGCGTGATCATCACGGGCGTGCTCAGTGCGACGGTGATCGCCTCGAGGCTGAGCACGGCGGCACACATGCCGCGACGCGGGGAGCGCTGCCCGGCGGCGGGGGCGGTGGTGCTCACGAGCGCCTCCTCAACATGGCGCGGGCCTCGCCCACGGTGACCACGGACCCGGTCACGAGGACGGCGCCAGAACCGAGCGAGGCGCCATAGGCCTCACCCCGCTCGGCGAGCGCCGTCGCCTCGTCGAGGGCGTCGGCGAGCCGCGACCGGACGCTCACCCGGTCCTCGCCGAAGACGGCTCGGGCCGCCTCCGCGAGGCGTTCGGCGGGCATAGACCTGGAGGAGGTGTTCTGGGTGCAGACCACGTGGGCGAGGTGGGGCTCGAAGGCGGCGAGCACGCCCTCGTAGTCCTTGTCGGCCATCACGCCCATCACCCCGACGAGGGGCTCGAAGCTGAAGGAGTCCTCGAGAGCGGCCGCAGCCGCCTCGGCTCCGTGTGGGTTGTGAGCGGCATCGAGGATGACCGTCGGGCTGCGACGCACGACCTCGAGCCGGCCGGGCGAGCTGACCTCGGCGAAGGCGGCGCGCACGACCTCGTCGTCGAGCGGGTCGGTGCCGACGAACGCCTCGACCGCCGCCAGGGCGACCGCGGCGTTCTGGGCCTGATGGGCACCATAGAGCGGCAGGAACACGTCGTCATAGGTCGCCCGCAGCCCTTTGATCGTCGCCACCTGACCACCCACGGCAGCGACACGATGGAGCACACCGAACTCGACGCCCTCGCGGACCACCTCGGCGCCGACCTCCGCGGCGCGCCGCAGCAGCACCTCGGCAACGGCCGGTGACTGCTCCGCGAGCACAGCGGTGGCACCCGGCTTGATGATCCCGGACTTCTCGGCGGCGATCTCGGCGGGGTCCGCACCGAGATACTTCTCGTGGTCGACCGCGACCGGCAGGACGACGGCGACCTTGCCGTCGGCGACGTTGGTCGCGTCCCAGGCGCCACCCATGCCGACCTCGACCACCGCGACGTCGACCGGGGCGTCGGCGAAGGCGGCATAGGCCATGCCGACCACGGTCTCAAAGAACGACAGCGGGAACTCCTGGGCCGCGTCGACCAGGTGGGTGTAGGGCGCCACGTCGTTGAACGCCCGCACGAACTCCTCGTCGGTCAGCGGCGACCCGTCGACACAGATCCGCTCGCTCATCCGCTCCAGGTGGGGCGAGGTGAACCGGCCGGTGCGCAGCTCCAGGGCGCGCAGCAGCGTGTCGATCATCCGAGACGTGGAGGTCTTGCCGTTGGTGCCGGTCAGGTGGATGACCGGGTAGGCCTGCTGCGGGTCACCGAGCAGCCCGGTGAACGCGCGGATCCGGTCGAGGGTCGGCTCGAGCTTGGACTCCGGCCAGCGGGACAGCAGGGCGTCCTCGGCTTCGGCGAACGTCTCGGCGGGACGCGGGGCGGCTTCGGTCATGGCCCGGCCGAGTCTAGTGGGCACCGCGACACGGCGCCGCGGCGCGTCGACGGGGGCCCTTCTCCCCCCGGTACGACGGGAGTAGCGTCACGCGCGACGTCTCGGCGTCGATCCAGTGCCGAGGCCCGGGAGTGCGACGGGTCACCGCGAGGGCGGTGCGACGCGCCCGCTGGGCCACACGACCAAGGGGGAACGTCCATGCTGCCTGCGACCCGCCGGAGGCTGGGTGCCGTCACGGCATCCGCCGCCCTGGCCCTCGGGATGACGGCGATCCTGCCGGTCAGCCCGAGCGAGGCCACCGCGTCACCACAGACGGGGTCACCACGGACGGGGCCACCTCTCACGGCCCCCGTCGTGACCGCCCAGGTCGACGCACAGATCCCGGTGCTCGACTGGAGCAGGTGCGAGTCCGGCGCCAGGGCGCTGTGCGCAACGGCCGAGGTGCCGCTCGACTATGACGACCCCACCGGGCCGACGATCCTGCTCGACCTGCTCAAGGTCCCGGCGCTCGACTCGGACCACAAGCTGGGGACCCTGTTCGTCAACCCGGGTGGTCCGGGCGGCAGTGCCACCGGGTTCGCCCCCTATGCCGCCGACCTGCTCGGCGACACGGTCGCGCTCGACTACGACGTCATCGGGATCGACCCCCGCGGTGTCGGCGAGCACTCCCAGATGGTCTGTACGGCGGCGGACGACCCGCCGAACCAGTCGGTGGGCTTCCCGATCACCGAGCAGCAGTCCAAGCAGGTGTGGCGCGCCGGGCGCTGGATCCGCAACGCCTGTGTCTCGGCGCCCGAGCAGATCGTCCAGCACATGTCGACCGCCGACACCGCGCGCGACATGGACCTGATCCGCCAGGCCGTGGGCGAGGACGAGCTCGACTACTACGGCATCTCCTACGGCACCTTCCTCGGCGCGACCTACGCCGCGATGTTCCCCGACCGGGTCGGCCGCTTCGTCGTGGACGGCGTGCTCGACCCCGTCAACTGGTCGACCGGGGACGCCGGCAACGCCGACCTTCCCTTCACCACACGCATCGCCAGCGCGCGCGGCGCCTATGAGTCCCTGACCTCGGGGCTGACCGAGTGCGACCGGGTCGGGAAGCGCTCCTGCGCCTTCGCCGGCGGCGCTGAGTCGAAGTGGCGGTGGCTCGTCCGCAAGGCCAAGGCCGGCAAGCTGCGGGCCTACGGCGGCAACGTGTCCTACTCCGACCTGGTCGGCGGCACCCTGGGCATGCTCTACGACAACATCAGCTATGACTGGCTGGGCTCTGCGCTGGCCGACCTCTACCGACGCGCCCACAAGCACACCGCCAAGGCCGGCGGCGTCTCCGCCGCCGAGTGGCACCGCATCGCCACCCGGGTGACCCGCGCGCCCTATGCGCTGGCCGGCGCTGGGTTCGAGATCAACGACGCCTTCCACGGCGTCTCATGCGCAGACACCAGCAATCCCACCACCCGTCAGGACTGGTGGGACGCCGGCCGTCACCAGGACCGCGACTACCCGTGGTTCGGCTCCTTGTGGACCTGGGAGTCGGCCGCGTGTGCCAAGTGGCCTGCTGCGGCCCAGGAGGACAGCTTCCGGGGCCCGTACGACGTCACGACGGCCAACCCGATCCTGGTGGTCGGCAACAGCCACGACCCGGCCACCCCGGTGCAGGGTGCTCGCCGCTTCACCACGCTGTTCGAAGGGTCGCGCTTCCTGCTTATGGACGGCTGGGGCCATGGTGCGATCGGCAACACGTGCGTGACGGCGGCGTTCGACGACTACTACGCCAGCGGAACGCTGCCGCGTGAGGGCACCGTGTGCGAGAAGGACTACCCGCTGTACGGCGGCTACTTCAAGGCACGCGGACTGCCCTCCTGGCGCCCACAGGCCGGCTGATCGGAACCAGGTCGGTCCCGGTGCCCGTCGGGGTCCCGGGGCCGGCCTCCGGCGCGCTGGCTGCTCAGCCCTCGGGGTTGGCGAAGGCCTGGAAGGCGGCCATCGCCCGGGGGCCATAGACCGTGGCCGGGCCACCGCTCATCAAGAAGGTGACACCGATCGCCTCGGCGACCTCCTGCTCGGTGGCCCCCTGGCGGTGAGCACCGCGGGCGTGGGAGGCGATGCAGCCGTCGCACTGGCTGCTGACGGCGACGGCGAGAGCGATCAGCTCCTTGGTCTTGCCGTCCAGCGCCCCGGGCGCGAGGGCCGCGCTGTGCAGCTTGCTGAATGCCTCATAGGCCTCCGGGATCCGCTGGCGCAGCTCGCGCGCGGGGAGCCGGAGTTCGGCGAGGACGTCGGGGCCGTGGTTGCTCATCGGAGCTCCTCGAGGTCGGACATGATGGGGATACCCCCTACGGTATCCAGCCCAACGGTTCTGCCGAAAGCGACCCAGGACCAGACATTTGTTCCTAGCATCGTTCCACGGGTCGAGGGACCCGTCGTGACCTGTGGGGGCGTGATGAAGCACACCTCGCGCGCACTGGCCGCGGTGTTGCTGCTCGGGAGCTTCTCCGTGGCAGCGCTCGCCGTGGCGACAGTCGTCGCCCGTGGGGTCGTCGCTGCCCTCGCCCTGGTCGTCCCGGGTCTGCACGGCTGGGTGGGCCTGGCCGTCGCCGTCATCGGTGTGGCCGCCATCATCGCCACCCTCGTCCGCCACGGCCGCCGCACCCGGGGCGAGGTGATCGCTGCTCTGGGCATCGAGCTGCCGCGCCCCGAGCAGACCCGCCTCTGGCAGGAGGTCGAGGGTCTCTCGGGGGCCATGAAGGCCCGGCGACCAGACTCCATCAGGCTCGTCTCCGACCTGGTCGTGGAGATGCACGACCACTCGTCGTGGTTCGGGCTGTGGCCGGGCCACCGCGAGCTGCGCATCGGGGCGCCCTTCACCCTCGGCTTCTCAGCGGCCCAGCTGCGCGCCCTGATCGCCCACGAGATCGGCCACTACAACCGTCGCGACGCCGCCCTGCCGGAGATCGTGCTGCGCGGCCGCGAGGCCGTCCACCGGGTCGCCGCCGACCGGCGTACCAACGCCTTGGTCCGGCCGCTGATGGCCGGCTTCGCCCGGCTGTACGACGCGCTGACGCGCTCGGTCGTGGTCGACCAGGAGATCCTGGCCGACGAGCTCGCCGCCGAGCTGGCCGGACGCGAGCCGCTGATCGCCGCCCTGGGTCGGCTGGGCTCGCTCCAGGCCGCCTGGACCGGGTTCCTGCGGATCTATGTCTCCCCCGGGCACGAGGCCGGCGCCCGGCCGGCGCACCTCTATGACGGCTTCGAGCACTTCCTTGCCGATCCCGCGCGCCAGAGCCAGATGGCCGAGATCCGCCAGCCGCTGATCCCGGCACCGCGCGAGCACCTGCTGCCCGAGGACCGGCTGGAGCGGCTGCGCACCCTCACGACGGTCGGCCCGGTCGACCAGGGCCTCCCGGCCAGCATCCTCATCGACGACCTGGTCGGCGTCTTCGCCCGGCTCGAGGGCACCATCTATGACAGCAGCGGGCTGACGCCGCAGAGCTGGGAGCAGCTGGCCCACCAGAGCCACCAGCACACCGTCGAGCGTGGCGCGGCCCAGCTTGCCAGCGCGGTGGCCCGCCTGAGCCCCGCCCCCGCATCGCTTCGCTCGCTGCTGGCGATCTGCCAGGAGGGCAAGGCCGCGATGCTCGTCGAGCCAATCGCACCCGAGAGCGCCCGGGCCCAGGACCGCCTCCACCTCGCGGGTCACCTCGTCGGCGACGTGATCGCCTCGCGGCTCATCGCGGTCGGAGCGCGCTTCCACCACAGCTGGGACCGCCAGCCGCCGCTGGTGCTGCCCTCGGGCGAGGTGCTGGACCCGTGGACCGCCGCCACCTCGGTCGCGAGAGCCCACCGGGGCGCCCCCGAGCTGGGCGCGTGGCTCACCGCCCATGGCGTCGACATCGACACCCCGCTCCTGATGAGCGGCGAGGTGACCGCTGCTCCCGCCGCCGTCGACGAGGTCACCGTGACCCAGGTCCGGCAGGTGGTCACCGCCGCCGAGGTGCCGCTCGTGGAGGAGCCACCCACCGCGCCCAG
>JAGQUE010000093.1 GCA_020438665.1 Nocardioidaceae bacterium
GGGGCGCCACCCACGAGGCCAAGACGCTCGAGCACCTCGACGTCTCCCTCGAGACCGTCGAACCGATCATGGGCGTGAAGTTCTGGGACCCCTCGGTCGCCATCGAGCCCGAGGATGTCACCGTCGGCTTCGAGCAGGGGCGCCCGGTGTCCATCAACGGCGCGCGCTTCAGCGACCCCGTGGCGCTGGTGATGGAGGCCAACGCCATCGGCGGTCGCCACGGGCTCGGCATGTCGGACCAGATCGAGAACCGGATCATCGAAGCCAAGTCGCGCGGCATCTATGAGGCGCCCGGCATGGCGCTGCTCTGGACGACGTACGAGCGTCTCCTCAACGCGATCCACAACGAGGACACCCTCGCCAACTACCACGCCGAGGGCCGGCGGCTCGGACGGCTGCTCTATGAGGGACGCTGGCTGGACCCGCAGGCGTTGATGCTGAGGGAGTCGATCCAGCGCTGGATCGCGTCGGTGGTGTCCGGGGAGGTGACGCTGCGGCTGCGGCGCGGTGAGGACTACTCCGTGCTCGCCACCCGCGGGCCCAACCTGTCCTACCACCCCGACAAGCTGTCGATGGAGCGGACCGCCGACGCGGCGTTCGGCCCCACCGACCGGATCGGCCAGCTGACGATGCGCAACCTCGACATCGCCGACTCCCGGGCGCTGCTCGAGCTCTATGCCGCGCAGCCCACCGACCAGGGCCACGTCCAGGTCGAGCACGGCACCCTCTTCGGTGCCCTCCCCGCCGGTGGCGCCGCCGTCATCGCCCGCAACCCCGCAGCCGAGGGCGAGCGCGGCGACGAGGCCCTCGACGCCGCTGCCATGGAGTTCGGCACCGACTGACCTCCCGGGCTGCGGCGACGGCTCGTGGGTCGCGGTGGCGACTGTTCGCGGGTCGCCGTGGTGACGGTTCACCAAGGTAAGTAGGTCAACCCTCACCTACCTAGCGGAATTCACCCAGGTAGGTGAGGGCTCGCCTGCCTACCTTGATGAACCGTCACCACGACAGCAAAGCCTCAGCGGCGGATCGAGTCCCGCCCGCGATCGGCGTACTTGGCGACGGCCTCGTTGAGCTTGCGCACCATCTTGTCGGCGGCCCGGTCGAGGGCGGCGCCCAGGGGCTCGCGCTTGGACGAGGCGACGAGCATCGGGATCGACGGGACCTGGACCTCGAGGGTGGTCTTCATCCCGGGCAGGTCGCGGTCCTTGACGCGCAGCCAGATGTCGACCGACGACGCGGGCCAGCTCTCGAGCCGGGCGAAGAGGTGTCCGAGTGTCTCGGCGAGCAGCGGCAGGTCGCTGCGGTGCACCCCGCCACCTAGGTTGATGCGGTCCACCAGGGGGTGCGGATCGGACGTCGTCGGGCCGGACATCGAGGGCTCCTTCGTCGCGCTTGTCTGACCACAGGTCTAGCACTCGGGTCGGGCCGTCGGTGAGGCGGGGGTGACAAGTGGTTGTGCATTGAATCACGGACGTCGGGCCACCTTCGGAGCATGATGAGTCCATGAACGGCGGAGAGGAATACGGCGAGTACAGCGTCGACGACGAGACCCAGCTCCAGCCCGAGGACACCCTGGACTACCACGGTGTCGACGACGTGCTGGACGAGGGCTTCGTGACACGTGAGACGTGGTCGCCCGCGCAGGGTTTCGGCAACACGGTGGCCGAGGAGCATCAGGGCGAGAGCCTCGAGCAGCGGATCGCCCAGGAGACGCCGGACGTCGACGCGTCCGGTGATGACTGGGACGAGGACTTCCTCGACGACGACGAGGTCGGCGACCTGCGGTCCGGACGGCTGGTCGCCGCCGACGACGGTGACGACCGTTTCGTGCAGGACGTCGGCATCGATGGTGCGGGCGCCTCGGCCGAGGAGGCCGCGATGCACATCATCGACGAGTCCTGACTCCCCGCGCGTGCGCACGTTCCTGGGTCTGGACGGGTGGGACCGCCGGCGTCGCGTCCAGCGCGACGACCCGACGGCAGTCAGCCTGCGCCGGATCGAGATCGCGGTGGCCGGTCTCGGGGTCGTCATCGGGCTCGGCACGCTCGGTTACCTCGTCCTCCCCGTCACCCAGGACGGCCGGCGATTCGGACTGCTCGACGCGCTCTACCAGACCGTCACCACGGTCTCGACCGTCGGGTTCCGTGAGGTCCACCCGCTGAACCACGGGGGCCAGATCTTCACGATTGCCCTCATCATCCTGGGTGCCGGCACCGTGCTCTATAACCTCGGTCTGCTGGTGGAGGCGGTCACCGAGGGCAAGCTTCGCGAACATCTGGAGAGGCGCCGCATGGACAGGCAGATCGACGCGCTGCGCGACCACGTCATCATCTGTGGCTTCGGCCGTGTCGGGAAGGCTGCCTCCGAGCACCTCATCGCGACCGGTCACCGGGTCCTGGTCATCGACCGCGACGCCGGTCGGTTGGCCGAGCACCCCGAGATCCCCCACATCTCCGGCGAGGCCAACAGCGAGGGGATCCTCCAGGAGGCCGGCATCGACCGGGCCAAGGCACTGGTCGTGACCCTCGACAGCGACGCCGAGTCGGTCTATCTCGTCTTGTCGGCCCGCGCTCTCGCTCCCGACCTCGTCATCGTCGCGCGCGCCCGCACCGCCGACTCCAAGGACAAGCTCGTCCTGGCGGGGGCGACCCGCGCGGTCAACCCGCAGATGATCGGCGGCCGCCGGCTCGCGGCGTTCGCGCTCCAACCCGACGTGGCAGAGTTCCTCGACGTCGTCGTCCACGATGAGGAGTTCGACTTCCGCATCCAGCAGGTGCGGGTCAGCCCCGAGTCGTCCCTGGTCGGCCAGAAGCTCGACGACCTCGACATCCCGGGCGCCACCGGCGTCCAGGTCCTCGCCCTGCGCAAGTCCGGCACCACGTCGTTCACGTTCAACCCCCACGGCGAGAACGCCGTGTCGCCCAACTGTGTGCTGATCGGGTTCGGCACGCTCGAGGGCATCGAGGCGCTCCAACTCCTAGCCCGCGGCTGACCCGAGGACACGACCATGACCACCGACCCCGACCTCGTCCCGATCGCGGCGTCTGACCAGACGTGGCTCCACATGGACCGGCCCAACAACCTGATGCACGTCCACTCGCTGATGTGGTTCGGCGAGCAGGAGCCGTCCTGGGACGACATCAACGACCTCGTCCGCCGTGCCGTGGTCGAACGGTTCCCGGTGTTCCACCGCCTCGCCGTCGAGGAGGACGGGGACTGGTATTGGCGCGACGCGCCCGACTTCGACCTGTCGCACCATGTGCTCCGTACGACGCTGCCGGGGGCAGGTGACGCCGAGGACCTCCGGGCCTATATCGGCCGTCGCTTCGCCGACCCGTTCATCGACGGTCGCCCGCTCTGGACGATGGAGGTCATCTCGGGTGTCAACGGACTGGCCGACGGCCCGCGGACGGTGCTCTTCAGCCGCTTCCACCATGCGCTCGCCGACGGGATCCGGCTCGTCCAGCTGTTGTTGAGCCTCTGCGAGACGACCGAGCCCGAGGCGCTGCCGCCTGCGGTCGGGCGGTCGGGCGGCGGTGGCCTCGCGGCCGCCGGCCTCGACGTCGTACGGCGCGGCGTGGCCGACAGCTTCGACTTCGTCAAGGGGGTCGGGGCGAGCGCGCTGGGGCTGCCGCGCGCCGTCACCAGGCTCGGCCCGTCGGCGTTCGAGAAGGGCTGGGACCTGCTGGTGCACCCGGGGCACCTGATCGACGCCGTGACGGCCATCGCGTCCCACGACAACCAGTCGGTCAACACCCTCGGCGAGGTCAGCCGGATCCTCGCGGCGGGCCGCAGCGTCAGGACGGCCTGGAGTGGGACCCCTGGCATCGACAAGCAGGTGGCGTGGGTGCCCGGCCTGCAGCTGGCGCGGGTGAGGGCCGCGGGCAAGGCCTATGGCGGCACCGTCAACGACATCCTGCTAGCCGTGATCTCGCGGGCGCTGACGCGCTACCTGGACGAGGAGGAGGCGCTCGTCGACGAGATCCACTGGCTGGTGCCGGTGTCGCTGTCGCCGCTCAACGCGGAGCTGCCGCCCGAGCTCGGCAACCACTTCTCGCTGATCTTCTTGCCGATGCCGTTGGGGATCCGTGACCCGCAGCGGCTGATCGACCAGATCGGCGGCCACATGACGCGGATCAAGGAGAGCGCCGAGCCGGTGGTGACCTTCGGCATCCAGTGGGTGCTGGCCGAGTCGCCCACGTCGGTGGCCGTCGGACTGACCAACCTGTTCGCCAACAAGGCGGTCGGGGTGCTGACCAACGTGCCGGGGCCACGCACGCCCATGACGTTCGCCGGTGCGCCCGTCGCCGGGATGGTGGGCTGGGCGCCCTGCAGCGGCGACGAGCCGATGAGCCTGTCGATCTTCAGCTACAACGGCGAGGTCACCATCGCGGTCGCCGCCGACGCCGCCCTGATCCCCGACCCGGAGCGTATCGCCACCCTCATCGACGAGGAGTTCCACAAGCTCACCGACCTGTGACCCATCGGCAGGCGGGGTCGGCTAGCGGCGCTCCTCGGCGACACTGTTGCCGCCGTCGACCACCAGACACTGGCCGGTCAGATAGGCCGCCCCGGGCGAGGACAGGAACGCCACCGCCGCGGCGACCTCGTCAGGGGTGCCGCTGCGGCGCAGCGGGGTGTGGTGCCCCTCGGCCGCCTCGCTCTCGGTCTGCGACCCGGTCTCGATCCACCCGGGCGCCACGGCGTTGACCGTGATGGCACGGGGGCCGAGGTCGACGGCCAATGCCCGCGCGAGGCCGACCAGCCCGGCCTTCGCGGCGGCGTACGCCGGGTTGGTGCGCATCGCCATGACCGGCCCGGTGACGCTGGCGATCATGACGATGCGGCCGCCCTCGCCCATCAGTGGCAGCGCGGCCCGGGTGACCAGATAGGCGGTGTCGAGGTTGCGCGAGATCGCCCGCTGCCAGTCCGCCGGGGCAAGGTGCTCGAGGAGCCCGTCGTCGGCGGTCGGGGAGTCGACGGTCGCCATGCCCGCGTTGTTGACCACGATGTCGAGCCGGCCGTGAGCGGACCGGATCTCGGCGACGGCCCCGTCCACCTGGGCCGGGTCGGTGAGGTCGGCGACGAGGCCCAGGGGCGCGTCGGCGGGGTCATGGCCGAGGGCGGTGGCGATCTCGAGGGCGCGGACGTGGATGCGCTCGGTGGTCGCCGCGACCACGACGGTTGCCCCCAGAGAGGCGATCAGGCGGGCGCAGGCGAACCCGATCCCGGTCGCACTCCCGGCCCCGGTGACGAGCGCGACCCGGCCTGACAGGTCGAAGGGGCTTGCAGCGGCCGGCGTGCGCATGGGCGACATCCTCGCACCCGCCCGCGCCGAGGCACGGGCGGATGCGTGGTCTCCTGCGTCCGGATCAGTGGCTGTCGCGCGGGGTGACGTTGCGGGCGACGTCCTCGGGCATCGGCTCGTAGTGCGCGAAGGACCGCGTGAACGTGCCGGCGCCGTGGGTGGCCGAGCGCAGGTCGATGGCATAGCGGACCAGCTCGGTCTGCGGGACCTCCGCGCGTACGACGGTCCGGTCGTCGCCGGACTTGTCGGTGCCGAGGAGGCGTCCGCGTCGGCTCGACAGGTCCGACATCACCGCGCCGATCATGTCGTCGGGCACGATGACCGTGACCATGTCGTAGGGCTCCAGGAGCGTGACGACCGTGGCCGCCGCGGCCTCCTTGAGCCCCTGGCCGCCGGCCATCTGGAAGGCCATGTCGGAGGAGTCCACCGCGTGGGCCTTGCCATCGGTCAGCGTGATCCGCAGGTCGACGACGGGGTAGCCGGCGCGCACGCCGCGCTCCATCTGTGCCCGCACGCCCTTCTCCACCGACGGGATGAACTGACGGGGGACGGCGCCGCCCACGACCTTGTCGACGAACTCGAAGCCGCCGCCCTCCGGGAGCGGCTCGACCTCGATGTCGCACACGGCGTACTGCCCGTGGCCGCCGGACTGCTTGACGTGCCGACCGTGACCCTTGGCGGGGCCGGAGAACGTCTCGCGCAGTGACACCAGGAACTCGACCTGGTCGACGTTGACCTGGAACCGCGACGCGAGCCGCTCCATGATCACGTCGGCGTGGGCCTCGCCCATGCACCAGATCACCAGCTGGTGGGTCTCGGCGTTGTTCTCCAGGCGCAGGCTCGGGTCCTCGGCGCTGATGCGCCCCAGGGCCGTGGACATCTTGTCCTCGTCGGCCTTGGAGCGGGCCACGATGGCGATGGGCAGCAGCGGCTCGGGCATCGACCAGGGCTTGAGCACCCGCGGGTCGTCGACCGACGAGAGGGTGTCGCCGGTCTCGGCGCGGGAGAGCCGGCCGATGGCGCACAGGTCGCCCGCGATGACCTTGCTGGTCGGGACCTGGGTGCGTCCGAAGGCGAACGACAGGCTGCCGATCTTCTCGTCTTCGTCGTGGTCCTCGTGGCCGGACCCTTCGCCGAAGAACGACGTGAAGTGGCCGGAGACGTGGAGGGTCTGCTCGGGAGCCAGCGTGCCGGAGAAGACGCGGACCAGGCTGAGCCGACCGACGTAGGGGTCGCTGGTGGTCTTGATGATCTCGGCGACGAGCGGGCCGTCGGGGTCGCAGCTGATCGCGGGGGCCTCGGCGCCGGCGGGGGTGAACACGTCGGGGACGACGTGCTCGGGCGGCGACGGGAACGCCCGGGTGGCGAGGTCGAGCAGCTCGCTGCAGCCGACCCCGCTGACCGAGCAGACGGGGACGACCGGGAAGAACGACGCCTGCGCGACGGCCTTCTCCAGGTCGGCGACCAGGACGTCCTCGCCGATCTCCTCGCCGCCGAGATAGCGGTCCATGAGGGTCTCGTCCTCGGACTCCTCGATGACGGCCTCGATGAGCGAGCCGCGCATCTCGTCGTCGGCGTGCTCGCTCGGCGACAGCAGACCGGCGAGCGCGGTGATCTCCTCGCCGCTGCGCACGGGGACATAGAGGGGCATCACCTTGTCGCCGAACGCCGACTGGGCCTGCTCGAGCACGCCCTCATAGTCGGCGCGGGCCTGGTCGAGCTTGGTGACGACGACCGCGCGCGGCATGCCGACCTCGGCGCACTCGCGCCACAGCGCCTGGGTGCCGGCGTCGACCCCGTCGTTGGCGGCGATCACGAAGAGGGCGCAGTCCGCGGCGCGGAGGCCGGCGCGGAGCTCGCCGACGAAGTCGGCATAGCCGGGGGTGTCGATGAGGTTGACCTTGATGCCGTTGTGGACCAACGGGGCCAGCGCGAGGGAGATCGAGCGCTGATGGGCTTGTTCGGAGTCCTCGAAGTCCGTGACGGTCGTGCCCTCACGGACGGAGCCGGCGCGGGGGATGGCCCCGCTGGAGGCGAGCAGCGTCTCGACCAAGGTGGTCTTGCCCGAACCACCCGGTCCGATCAACACCACGTTGCGGATCTTGTCCGGGCTGCTCGCCTCGAGATCTTGGCCGGCTGCTCTACGGTCCTTCACCTTGTCTGCCATGGCACCAAACAACTCCTCTTCGCGCCCGATGACAAGAGGGGACACTCGATTGCTGGATCACACCCGGTGCCTGGATCGCAGAGCAGCCGGCACCCGCGGAAATGGGAACCGGGCTCCTCACTGCATGGGGTCAGTAAGGAGCCCGGAGTCTCCGTGTCGGCGACGCGACACTGCACACTATGGTAGCCGTGTTCGGGCCGCATGGAAGTGAGACGGCCCACTTCGACTTTCCGGAAAGGCGGCGTTCATGAGCGCTCTAGACCTGCTGGCACCCGACCGCCGGGGGCTGTTCATCGACGGCCAGTGGCGGGAGGCAGCGAGCGGCAAGCGCTTCCAGGTCAAGGACCCGGCCGACGGCTCGGTGATCACCGACGTCGCCGACGGTGACCCCGAGGACGCTCTGGCCGCCCTCGATGCCGCCGCAGCCGTCCAGTCCGACTGGGCGCGTACGGCGCCGCGCGAGCGCGGGGAGATCCTGCGCAAGGCGTTCGAGCTGCTGACCGCTCGCGCCGACGACTTCGCCGAGCTGATGAGCCTCGAGATGGGCAAGACCATCGCCGAGGCACGCGGCGAGCTGACCTATGGCGCCGAGTTCTTCCGCTGGTTCAGCGAGGAGGCCGTGCGCATCCAGGGTCGCTGGATGCAGGCGCCCGGTGGCGGCAGCCGCCTGCTGACCATCCGCAAGCCGGTCGGCCCGTGCCTGTTCCTGCTGCCGTGGAACTTCCCGCTGGCCATGGGGACCCGCAAGATGGGTCCGGCCATCGCGGCCGGCTGCACCATGGTGGTCAAGCCAGCCGAGCTGACCCCGCTGACCACGCTGGCCCTCGCCGGGCTGATGCAGGAGGCGGGGCTGCCCGACGGCGTCCTCAACGTCGTCACCACCCATCACTCGGCCGCACTGTCCGAGGCGCTGATGGCCGACGAGCGACTGCGCAAGGTCAGCTTCACCGGGTCCACCACCGTCGGCAAGGTGCTCGTGCGCCAGTCGGCCGGTCAGCTGCAGCGCATGAGCATGGAGCTGGGCGGCAACGCGCCGTTCATCGTCTTCGACGACGCCGACATCGACGCCGCCGTCAACGGCGCCATGATCGCCAAGATGCGCAACATGGGCGAGGCCTGCACCGCCGCCAACCGGTTCCTCGTCCAGGAGGGCGTGGCCGAGGAGTTCGGGCGCAAGCTCGCCGAGCGGATGGGCAGCCTCAAGGTCGGGCGTGGCCAGGAGGCCGGCGTCGACGTCGGGCCGCTGATCGACGACAAGGCCGTCGAGTCGGTGCGCCAGATGGTCAACGCCGCCGTGGTCGAGGGCGCCACGATCATGCTGGGTGGCCAGCCCGTCGAGGGCCCGGGCAGCTTCTTCCAGCCGACGGTGCTGATGAACGTCCCGTCCGAGGCCGAGATCAACCTGCAGGAGATCTTCGGCCCGGTCGCGCCCATCACGACGTTCACGACCGAGGACGAGGCCATCGAGCGGGCCAACCGCACCGAGTACGGCCTGGCCTCCTATGTCTACACGCGCGACCTGGCCCGGACGATCCGGGTCTCCGAGGCGCTTCAATACGGGATGATCGGCGTCAACACCGGCCTGGTCTCCAACCCGGCGGCGCCGTTCGGTGGGGTGAAGCAGTCCGGGTTCGGCCGCGAGGGCGGGTTCGAGGGCATCGACGAGTACCTCGACACCACCTACGTCAACCTGCCGGCCGGCTGACCGAGGGCTCGCCCGTGTCCACGCGCAGGCGGGGGATCGCGGCGAGCATGGTGAGGGAGGCGATCCCGAACACGGGGGTGACGATGCACATGGCTGCGGGGAGGGCCCAGGTGCGGTTGGTGCGGGCACCCCAGGCGAGGAGCGTCAGGCCGATGGGGATGCGGTAGATGACCGGGGGGACGATCCCGCGCCATTCAGCGTTGTTGGAAGCCAGGAACTGCAGCCAGTCGTGCCACAGGTGCGGGGTGAGCAGGTAGGAGGCGGCCGCGACGGCCAGGGTGGTGGCGGCTGACCACAGCAGTGGTCGCCATTCTCGGCGCAGGAGGAACCAGATCGGTCCGAGGGTAGGGGTGATCTTGGTGAGCGCCGAGACCGCCCACAGTCCGGGGTAGCGGAACCCGAGGACCACGACGATGGCCAGCAGCCAGTAGATGTTGCCCGAGAGGATCTCGGGTGTGCAGCACAGCCACACCGGGACCGCGACCTTCCACGGAAGCGGCCGGACCAGCCAAGCCACGCCGAGGGCAGCCCCGATGAGAAGGAGGGCACAGAACACCGGCCAGGGTAGGTGTGCGAACGGCCAGAGGATCTGGGCGAAGGCGGGGGAGTAGTTGTAGGCGTCTCGCTGGCCGGGCTGGCGGGAGTACATGGGGCCGTGCCAGGCCAGGTAGTAGGCGTGGGCGTCCCAGCCCAGTCTGCCCTTGTTGCCGCGCAGCTCGCTGGCTGTGTACAAGACGAGGGCGAGCGCCAGGACCCACCAGACATCGGTGCGCAGACGCGCCCTCATGTCGATCCCCTGGTCCCGAGTCATCGACCCTCATGCTGGCACACCGAACCGACCGTGGCGGGGACCTGCCTGGACCCGTGACGCGGAGCGCTCGAGGTTTCGCGTCGGTCCTGCGTGGGGGGCAAAGCCCAGCCGGTGACCCGGGGTCTCGGTCGGGGGCGTGACTCAGGCCGTGCCGGACGCCGCCACCGGTGCAGCCGGCGCGGCGGCGGTGTTCGGGGCGTAGGGGAAGCGGGCCTTCCACCGCCGCTGCCACGGTGTCAGCAGCCGGTGGGAGGCGGAGGCCAGTGCCAGGGTGGCGGGCAGCGCCCACCACAGCTGGTCCGACGGCAGCCCGCCGAAGGCCCAGCAGCCAAGGGTCAGGAGCGGGAAGTGCCACAGATAGATCTCATAGGAGATCTCGCCGAGGTAGGCCGCGGGGCGCCACGCGAGCAGCCGGGCCAGGCGCCCGTCGGGCACGGTGACCAGGTGGGCCACCAGGGCGACGGTGCCCACGGCGGCGATCGTCATGGGGATCGCTGAGAACGGAATGA
>JAGQUE010000094.1 GCA_020438665.1 Nocardioidaceae bacterium
TTCTACCACGGCTACACCTTCGGCGGGCACCCGGTGTCGGCCGCGGTCGCACTGGAGAACCTCGCCATCTTCGACGAGGAGGGGCTCAACGCCCGCGTGCGCGAGAACTCCCCGGTGTTCCGGTCGACGCTCGAGAAGCTGCTCGACCTGCCGATCGTCGGCGACGTCCGCGGCGACGGCTACTTCTATGGCATCGAGCTGGTCAAGGACAAGGCGACCAAGGAGACCTTCACCGACGACGAGTCCGAGCGGCTGCTGCGGGGCTACCTCTCCAAGGCGCTCTATGACGCCGGCCTCTACTGCCGGGCCGACGACCGCGGCGACCCGGTGATCCAGCTCGCTCCCCCGCTCATCTGCGACCAGGAGCACTTCGACGAGATGGAGCAGGTGCTCCGCACCGTCCTCGACAAGGCTTGGACGCTGCTCTGACGTGGTGACGGTTCATCAAGGTAGGCAGGCGAACCCGCACCTACCCAGGTGAATTCCGCGAGGTAAGTGAGGGCTCACCCACTTACCTTGATGAACCGTCACCACCTGCACCGTCCGGTCGTCCACAGATCGCCGACGGGGACTCCCGATCGGGGGCCGCACCGAGCACGCTGGCCGGGTGGACTGGTTGGCAGCTCTGGTAGAGGAGCGCGGGTTCTTCACCCGTGCCGAAGCGATCGATGCGGGCTACGACGACCGCGCCGTGACCCGAGCGGTGAGGTCACGGTGGTGGCATCGGATCCGACGCGGCTACTACACCTTCACCGAGATCTGGGCACCCCTCGACGACGTGGGTCGCCACCGGGTGCGCGCCCACGCCGTGGCGCATTCGCTTGGCCCCGGTGTGGCTCTGAGCCACACCTCCGGCGCGATCGAGCACGGCATCGCGGTCTGGGGCCTCCCCCTCGACCGGGTCCACGTGACTCGCCTGGACGGTGCCGTTGGCAGGATCGAAGGCGACGTCGTCCACCACGTCGGGCGCTGGGCGCCTGACGACGTCATGGAGATCCAGGGTGTCAAGGTCATGGTTCCCGGGCGCTGTGCCGTCGAGGTCGGCTGCCTCGGCTCCTCCGAGTCGGCGCTGGTCAGCCTCGATTCGGCGCTCGCCCTCGGGCTCGATGACGAGCACGGGCTGTTCGGTCACTTCGCTCGGATGGAGCGCTGGCCCGACACCCGCCGCCTCCAGATCCCCATCCGCATGGCCGACCCAGGCGCCAAGAGTCCTGGCGAGTCACGGGGACGTTGGCTCTTCCTCCAAGGGGGGATCCCCGCGCCGCTCACCCAGTTCCAGGTCTTCGACGCATCCGGGGAGCTCATCGGAACCTCGGACTGGGCATGGCCGACCCACGGCCTGCTCGGCGAGTTCGACGGCAAGACCAAGTACGGCCGGCTCCTGCAACCCGGCCAGGACCCGGGCGAGGTCGTGTTCGCCGAGAAGCACCGCGAGGACCGGATGCGAGAGGCCAGCGGATGCGCCATGGTCCGGCTCATCTGGTCGGACTATGACCGTCCCAGGCTGACCGTCGACCGGATTCGATCGCTGTTGCGCCATCCCGCGTGACCTCGTGGGCCCTCGCTGACCTGCGCAAGCAACCACGTCCAGCGATCAGAACGTGATGGGAGCCGTCCAACTGGGGCTGTTTGAGTAGACGTTGGTCGCGACGGCGATGTTGTTGAAGGTGCCGCTGCTGGTGTCACTCGCGGCGAGGGTATAGGTCAGGTTGTCGGTCGAGCCATAGACCGCCAGAGAGCCCGTCCACCCGAACGTATAGACCCACTGAGCGCCGACGTGGGTCCGGCCCGAGTAGGACCATCCGACGCCGGTGACCCCGGTGGGATCCGCACCGGAGAATCGCGTGTCCGGCACGCTGATGGTCACCGTCAACGCCGTGAGCGTCCGCGGCACAGAGCCGCCATAGTTGATCACCGACAGGCCACCGGAGACACCGGTCGGGTGCCCGGAGCCGTCATAGAGCGCCCCATTGACGTTGTAGTAGTTGAAACCGATCGTGCTCGTCGGAGGCACCACCGTGATCACCGAGCTGCAGGCACTCGTGCTGGTCAGGTTGTAGCTGTCGGTCGGTGTATACGTGGCCCGCCAGTGGTAGGTGCCGGCCACGGGCTGGAGTGACCCGGTCGCCGTACCACCCGACAGCGCTGTCGCCGCGCTGGTGTACGCCGCCGCACCGGAGCACGCGGCGTCGGTGAAGAGCGAGAAGACCACGGTTCCGGCGGGCGTTCCATAGCCGGAGCCGCCTGTCACGGTCGCCGTGGCGGAGAAGGAGGCGCCGTCGGTCGCCGACGTGGGGGTCAGGTTGCTCAGGGTGGTGGTCGTGGACTGCCGGCTGGTGGTCGCCGTCACCGTCCCGGCGGCGGTCCAGTTCGCCTTCGACGCGGTGAGCGTCCACGTGTACGCCGTGTTGGGTGTCAGGCCCGTGGCCGTGCACGAGGTGGACGACGCCGCCGGCGCCGCCGAGCAGCCACCGAGCACCCCGGAGGACTGGGCCAGCGCGAGCGCCGTCGGGGGGAACGTCGTGCTCCAGCCGAGCGCGACTGATGTTGCGGTCGAGGCGCCCGCTGTCACCGTGGGAGCGGCGAGGGTGGCGGCCTGGGCTTTGGCATAGGAACCGGTCGAGCTGGCCGTCCAGAAGGCGTGACCGACACCGCCGACACCGAGCACCAGCGCGGTGGCCAGCACGACCACCGTGCGGCGACGCCGACGCCCGGTGCCGCCCCGGTGGCGTGCTGTTGCGCTCATCGGGTCACCGTCACGGTCACGGGGATCTGGAAGGCCGCCCCCTGGCAGCCGGATGCCGAGCCGTTCGTCATCGACGCCGCGCCGGTGACATGGACGGTGGCGGTGGAGCCGCCCGGCACGGAGATGCTCAGCCCCGTCGTGGTGACGATCGCGACGCCGGAGTTGCCGGTGGTCGTCGGCCACGCGGGATCGCTCGAGCAGCCGGACCCGCCGGAGACGGTGACACCACCGCCCTGGGCGACTCCGGTGATCGTCACTGCCACGGCATTGGGATTGGTGACATTGAGGAGCAGGTCAGCCGTGCCGCCGGGCAGCAGCGTCGACGAGGGTGACCCCACCGTCGCCGGGCTCAACGTCAGGGGCTGCACCGTCCCGGTGGTGCCGGAGGAGCTTCCGGCGCCGGCAACGGTATAGAACGCGAAGACAGGGCCGCCGGCCAACAACGCCACGGTGCCCGCGCCGCCCACGGTGACCAAGGCCCGGCGGGCGACGCGCCTCAGCCGCCGAGCGTCGCCACGGTGCCGCGCACCCGGCTCCCGGACGGCTCGGTGACGGGCCGTCATGGGCCGACCTCGTCGCGACGGCGCCTCCCGAGCAGCACGAGCAGGAGCCCGAGCCCCACGAGCGCCCCGGCAGCGGTGCCGGCCAGCGCCAGCGTCACCGGCGAGAACGACGAGCCGGTGTCCGGCAGGTCGGCCGACCCCGCCCCGCCGCCGGGATCCGTCGGGTCGTCGATGTGCGGCGCCGCGATCGCCGTACCACTGAGCCGGAAGTGGAAGACACGGCCTTGGCAGGAGTCCTGGTCCTGCCGGGTGTTGCGCAACAGGATAGGCAGGCCCGGTGTGCGGGCACGACCGTACGCCGGCACCAGGAGGTCCCCGCCGTAGTGGGGAAGCACCAGCTGGGCGGTGCACTCGTCCGGCGCGTGCTGCGAGGTGTCCAGCGCGACGACCAGCGAGTCCACCTGGATGTCGCGTGAGAGGGCGCTGTCCACCTGGAGGACGAGGCATCGGGTCACGCCGGGGGTCAACACGGCCCGGGACCCGCTGCAGCCCGACCGGAGGTCACCGCTCGCGGGGAGCGCATAGATGCGGCTGCTGATCACGAACGTTGCCGGCCCCGACCGCAGGGCGAGCGACGGCGCGCCGGACCCGCCCTGCGGCAGCACGATGACGGCCACCAGGGCGAGCGGCAGCAGCGTACGTCGGCTGCCGGCGACGAGCTGCACGAGTCGTGACATGACGAACTCCAGCGACGTCGGACGAGGTCGGGAACGGACGGTAGGGGCGAGGGTCAGCCGACCGTGTAGGCGAGCGAGACCGTGGCGCCCTTGCAGGCGTCCTGGTTGGTCGCGGCCTTGTTGTTGAAGGCGATCGTCGCACCAGTCCAGGAACCCTGGGCGTTTCCGGCCGGCACCTCCGCCGCGACCGTCATCGTGGCGTTGGCCAGGGTGTAGTCCGTGGCGTCGCACGTGCCTGCCGGCGCGCCGACGGCCTTGGTGACCGAGTCGATGCTGGCCGTCACGGTGTCGACGTACACGGGTCCGGTGTTGGGGTTGTTGAAGGTGCCCGTCAGGGTCTGTGCCGCCCCACCCGGCTGGAGGTCGGAGACGGTGCTCGTCTGCACGACGGTGACGGCCGACGAGGTGCCGGTCGTGGCCGTCCCGGTGCCGGATCCGGCGGCGGTCCAGTAGGCGTAGGCGGTGCCGCCGATGCCCAGGATCAGGACAGCGGTGAACAGCCAGATGAACGTCCTGCGGCTCTTGCGCTTCGCGTGTGTGGCCATGATGGGTCCCTCGAGAACGGATCAACGAGATCCTCGGGTAGACCCCGCCTTAAAGACACCATCGGCCGAGAATCGACCGACCTGAGGCAATGCGGCCGAACTGCGCAACAGGAGCTGGAGCAGATGCTGCTGGTTCACCAAGGTAGGAAGGGAAGCCCTCACCTACCTGGCGGAGTTCACCCCGGTAAGTGAGGGTTCGCCTGCCGACCTTGATGAACCGTCAGGAGTCGAACCCCAGCCCCAGCCTGTCCAACGAGCGGAGCCAGAGGTTGCGCCGGCCATCGCGGTGGTCGGCGCGCTCCAGGGACCACCGGGTGAGGTTGATCCCGATGGCGCGGGCCGGCTCCGGCGGGAACGGCAGCGGCTTCTCGCGGACCATGGCCAGCCGGGTCCGCTCCGTGTCCTCGTCGCGCAGCATGTCCAGCATGACATCGGCTCCGAACCGGGTGGCGCCCACGCCGAGACCGGTGTAGCCGAGCGCATAGGCGACCCGACCTGCGTACGCCGTCCCGAAGAACGCCGAGAACCGGGTGCAGGTGTCGATGACGCCACCCCAGCGGTGGGTGAACCGAAGCCCCTCGAGCTGGGGGAAGGTCTCGAAGAAGTGGCGCGCCAGCGTCGTGTGGGTGCGCTCGTTCTGCTCCAGCTCGGGGGAAATGCGGCTGCCGAAGTGATAGACGGCGTCATAGCCGCCCCAGACGATGCGGTTGTCGCGGGTCAGCCGGTAGTAGTGGAACAGGTTGGAGGTGTCACCGATGCCCTGGCGGCCCGACCAGCCGACCAAGGCCAGCTGGTCGTCGCTGAGCGGCTCGGTGGCCAGGACGTGGTCATAGACCGGGACCGTCATCAGGCGCAGGCGTCGCAGCAACGGCGGGAAGCCGTTGGTCGCAAGCGCGACCCATCGAGCACGCAGGCGACCACCCGAGGTGGTCAGCTCGAGCAGGCGCCCGTCGTCGACGAGGTCGGTGACATGGGTCTGCTCATGGATGACGACCCCGAGGTCCAGACACGCCTGCCGCAGGCCCCACGCCAGCCGGGCAGGCTCGACCATCGCGACGCCGTGCCGGTCATAGAGGGCCCCGTGATAGGTCGGGCTGTCCACCGCTGCGCGGAGCCTCGCCGCGTCCCAGAGCTCGACGTCGAGCCCCGCCGCCGTCATCGCCTCGTGGCCCTCGGCCAGCTCGTCGAACTGGTGGGCCGCCGTCGCCACCGCCAGCTCACCGGTGCGCTCGAAGTGGCAGTCGATGTCGTACGCCGCGATCGTGGTGGCGATCCCATCGAGGTTGTCCTGGCCGAGCCGGTCGAGGGTGGTCAACTCATCGGGCCAGCGCTCCATGCCGTTGTGGAAGCCGTGGGTCAGCGACGCCGCCACGAAGCCACCGTTGCGCCCCGAGGCCTGCCAGCCGCACTCCCCCGCCTCGACCAGGTGGACGTCGAGATCGGGGTAGCGCTCCTTGGCCCGCAGCGCCGTCCACAGGCCCGTGTAGCCGCCGCCCACCACGGCCAGGTCGGTGGTGACCTGACCGGCGAGCGGGTCGAGCGCCGGCGGTCGGTCGGGGTCGTCGAGCCAGAGCACGCTGGGGCGCGCGTCGCCCAGCGACCGGGTCACGTCCATGAGTGCACCCTCAGCTGGCGGCCAGCGCCTTCGCCGTCCGGCTCCGTCGCCACTCCCCACCGAGCACGATGGCGATCGAGATGACGAGCATCAGCGTCCCGATCACGTTGACCTGCATCGGCACCGTACGCCGCGAGACCCCCCACACATACATGGGGAACGTCGTCGTGTTGCCGGCGTTGAGGTTGGTGATGATGAAGTCGT
>JAGQUE010000095.1 GCA_020438665.1 Nocardioidaceae bacterium
TGCCCGATGCACCCCGAGATCCGCCAAATCGGTCCCGGGTCGTGCCCGATCTGCGGGATGGCGCTGGAACCGGTGATGGCGACAGCCGACGAGGGACCGTCGGAGGAGCTGGCCGACATGACCCGCCGGTTCTGGGTCGCGGTCGCCCTCTCGATCCCGGTGCTCGTGCTCGGCATGGGGGCCGAACTGTTCGACGTCATCGCCGACGCGATCCCTGGACGAGTGAACGCGTGGCTGCAGCTTGCGCTCGCTACGCCGGTGGTGCTGTGGGCAGGCTGGCCGTTCTTCACCCGTGGGTGGACCTCGGTACGCACCCTGAAGCTGAACATGTTCACGCTGATCGCGATGGGCACCGGAGTTGCGTGGCTGTTCAGCGTCGTCGCGACCATCGCACCCAACCTGTTCCCCGAGTCGTTCCAGACCATGGACGGCGTCGTCCCGGTCTACTTCGAGGCGGCCTCGGTCATCACCGCGCTGGTCCTGCTGGGCCAGGTCCTCGAGCTCCGCGCCCGGGAACAGACCTCCGGTGCCATCCGGGCCCTGCTGGACCTGACCCCGAAGACAGCGCACCGCCTCGACGGCGCCGGCGGCGAGGTCACCGTCCCCCTGGAGGAGGTGCAGCTCGGTGACCGCCTCCGCATCCGCCCCGGCGAACAAGTGCCCGTGGACGGCCCAGTGGAGGAGGGGCGCTCCACGGTGGACGAGTCGATGGTCACCGGCGAGTCCATGCCGGTCTCCAAGGGCGCCGGCGACACCGTCATCGGCGGCACCATCAACCAGTCGGGCGCCCTGGTGATGCGCGCGGACGCCGTCGGTCGCGACACGATGCTGGCGCGCATCGTCCAGATGGTTGCTGACGCACAGCGCTCCCGCGCCCCCATCCAGCGCCTAGCTGACCGGGTGTCGGCGTGGTTCGTACCCGCGGTGATCGCGGTCGCGGTCCTGGCCTTCGGCGTCTGGGCCACGGTGGGTCCGGACCCCAAGCTCGCGCACGCCCTGATCGTCGCGGTCAGCGTGCTGATCATCGCCTGCCCGTGTGCGTTGGGTCTGGCGACACCGATGTCGATCATGGTGGGGGTCGGTCGCGGGGCCCGCATGGGTGTGCTGATCAAGAACGCCGAGGCTCTGGAGCGCATGGAGAAGGTCGACACCGTCGTGGTCGACAAGACCGGCACCCTCACCGAGGGCAAGCCGTCGGTGACCGCCCTCGAGCCCGTCGCCGGTGTCGAGCCGGATGAGCTCCTCCGCCTTGCGGCCGCTGTCGAAGCAGCCTCCGAGCACCCGCTGGCACGCGCCGTCGTCGAGGCCGCGACCGCTGACCGTGTGGTCGGCACCAAGCCGTTGCCGCCGGTCGAGGACTTCGACGCACCGGCAGGCAAGGGCGTTCTGGGGACCGTCGAGGGACGCCAGGTTGCGATCGGAACGGCCGGGTTCCTCAGCTCGCAGGGCGTCGACCCGGATGTCCTCGCCGCACTTGCCGACGACCTGCGGCGCGGCGGAGCGACCGCCGTCCTGGTCGCGGTCGACGGCCGGCCGGCCGGGGTGATCGGGATCGCCGACCAGGTCAAGGAGACGACGCCAGCCGCGCTCTCGGCGCTGCGCGAGGAAGGCATCGAGGTCATCATGTTGACCGGCGACAACCAGGTCACCGCCCGCGCGGTTGCCGCTGGCTTGGGTATCGACCGGGTCGAGGCGGAGGTCCTGCCCGACCACAAGGCCGACGTCGTCAACCGGCTGCGCGCCGAGGGCCGCGTGGTCGCGTTCGCCGGCGACGGCGTGAACGACGCTCCCGCGCTGGCAGCCGCCGATGTGGGGCTGGCGATGGGATCGGGCACCGACGTGGCCATCGAGTCCGCAGGGGTGACCCTGCTACGCGGGGACCTCAACGGCATCGCGCACGCTCGACGCCTCTCGCACGCCACGATGGGCAACATCCGGGGGAACCTCTGGTTCGCCTTCGCCTACAACTCCGCAGGCGTGCCGATCGCTGCCGGCGTGCTCTACCCCGCGTTCGGCTGGCTCCTCTCACCCATCATCGCCGCCGCGGCCATGGCGCTGTCGTCGGTGAGCGTGATCGGGAACGCACTGAGGCTCCGGACGGTGCGCCTGTAGGCCGGGTCGGCGGGGCCAGGGCAACGTCCGGCCTCTGGCCAAGGCGGCCCGGACCCGCAGCGCCCACGCGGTCGCGGTCGGCCACGACCCGGGGGGAGCGGGCGAATGCTGAGGAAGCTACCTGGAGCGACACCGGCCCCGCCCGGCACCTGGTTCTCACCCTCGTCCCTGCCGTCGCGACACGCCAGGAGAGCACACCAGGAGAACCGTGCCGGTCGAAGCGGCTTCTTGACCGAACCTTCATCGAACTGCCAACGGATCCACCGCCCAACCGAGCGACGCTGTTCGCGACCGGTGCCGAAGGAGGCTGATGGTGATGATGGGGTGGTCCCGCGATGGGTCATGGGGTGTAGGTGAATGGCCGCTCATGGTCCTGTCCATGACGTTGGTCTGGGGCGCCGTCATCGCTGTCGTGGCGATGCTGTTCCGTCGCGACAGCAGGTCGGCCGAGACCGTCAGCCGGGTCCCCCCTCCGCCGACCGCCGAGATGCTCCTGGGCGAGCGGTTCGCCCTGGGCGAGATCGCCTCCGAGGAGTACCAGCTCCGCCTGGAGGTCCTGCGAAACGGTCACGGCAGCCCCACCGTTCCGGGGGCCGGCGATCGCGGCCCGACAACGGCCGGTGGCGCCGCCACGTGAGCCGACACCTGACGACAGAGGAGATGACCGTGTCCGACCCGAGCCCGCGCCGGGAATTGCGAGTGGACCGCCGTGGCCTGTTCCGCGGCGCGGTGGGACTCGGTGGCCTCGCCACCGTCGGGACCCTTGCCGCCTGCAGCGCCGGCAGGACCGGTACCGACTCAAGCGCCCCTGCTGCCGGGACGGGCGGCTTGGTCGCCCCCGACTCCGCGGCCGTGGCAGCCGCCGAGCGAGCACGCCGAGTACCGGGCAGGTCCACCGTCGCCGCGCACCTCACCGTGCAGCCCAGCGAGATCGACCTGGGGGGACGTACGGTCTCCACCTGGACCTACGGAGACAGCGTGCCCGGGCCCCTGCTGCGGGCCACGGCCGGCGACGTCCTCGACATCACCGTCGACAACCGTCTGCCCACCGACACCAGCGTCCACTGGCACGGCATCGCGCTGCGCAACGACATGGACGGTGTCCCAGGCATCACCCAGGACCCGATCAAGGCCGGCAGCGCCTTCCGCTACACCTTCACCGCGCCCGACCCGGGAACCTACTTCTTCCATCCCCACACCGGCGTCCAGCTCGACCGGGGCCTGTACGGCGTCCTGGTCCTCGACGATCCACGCGAACCCGGCGCCTACGACGACGAATGGGTCATCGTCCTCGACGACTGGATCGACGGCACCGGCCGGACCCCCGACGATGTCCTCAAACAGCTCACCTCCTCCGGCGGCTCCTCGGGGATGAACATGTCCGGCATGAACATGTCGGGCATGAACATGTCCGGGATGGGTGGCGGCATGGGCGAGTCGTACCGTTCCCCGCTGCTCGGCGGCGCGGGAGACGTCAACTACCCGCTGTACCTGGTCAACGGGCGCACCCCGGAGGCTCCGCACGTGTTCACCGGGCGTCCAGGCCAACGGATCCGGCTCCGGATCGTGAACGCCGGCTCCGACACCGCGTTCCGGCTGGCGGTCGGTGCCCACCGGCTCACCGTCACCCACACCGACGGCTTCCCTGTTCAGCCGGTGTCCACCGACGCGCTCCTGATCGGCATGGGCGAGCGATTCGATGCCACCCTCGAACTCGGCGACGGCGTGTTCCCTCTCGTCGCCGAGGCCGAAGGCAAGAACGGTCGGGCCATGGCCGTGATCAGGACCGCAGCCGGTGCCCGCCCACCAGTCGGCGTCGACGTCCCACAGCTGCGACGACGCATCCTGCTCGGCACCGACCTGAACGGACTCTCCTCAGTCGCTCTCGACGACCGGGCAGTGGACCGCACCTACGACGTCGCCCTGGGCGGCTCGATGGCCCGCTACCACTGGACGATCAACGGCAAGACGTTCCCCGACTCCGACCCACTGCCGGTCGCCCAAGGAGAGCGTGTCGGGCTGCGGCTCTTGAACCACACGATGATGTTCCACCCGGTCCACCTCCACGGCCACACCTTCGAGGTCGCAGGCACCGGACTGCGCAAGGACACGCTCATCGTTCGTCCGATGCAGCGAGCCGACGTCGTCCTCGATGCCGACAACCCCGGCCAGTGGGCCCTCCACTGTCACAACATCTACCACGCCGAGACCGGCATGATGACGACGATGTCGTACCAGAGCTGAGCCGCCACCTGAGCGGGCGAATCAGATAGCCAGCCAGCCGTCGGTCTCGTAGGAATCCGCGCGATGAACCACCACTGGTCGAAGGTGAACATTTCCCCGGCCGAGGACGCCGCACGCGTCACCCTCGGCGCGGCGCCAGCGCTGGCGGGTTCCGTCCTGGCCGCTTCCGCACCGTCCCCGACGGCCCTGGCCTTCGATCTGGTGCTGGTCGCGACGAGCTTCGAGCAGGTCATGACCGGGGCGCCGGGCCACTGCCCTCCCTGCGCCCGCTTGGGCCATGTCCCCGCCTCGCTGAGGCACCCCGAGGAGTGGAAGGAGAACGTGTCATGAGCACTGATCCCCGCACAGGTCCGAGCCGGCTGACCGGCCACGTCAGCCACGTCAGCCACGACGGCCACGACGGCCACCGCGGCCACGCTCTGATGATGCTGGTCTGCTGCATCCCGATGCTCGCGGTCGCGGCGCTGCTCGTCGCCACCGGCACCGCGAGCACAGGCGCCGTCGTCTGGGTGCTCGGGTGCGTGGCCATGATGGCCGTGATGACGCGCGCAATGCCCGGACGCCACGACGAGTAGGCACCCGGGCGCGCGCAACGGTGCCCGACGGACCAGGGGGCACCGCTACCGCGACGCGCCCATGCGGGCGGTCCTACGAGGTCGAGGCCCGCCGGGTCCGCTTGGACGCCAAGCAGCCGGCCTTCCACCCCATCCGCCATGCCTGGGGCCCGTCGAGGTTCCACACCGGCCGCCTCGGACCCCGCCGACCGGCGAGGTCGTTCGAGAACACCACCTCAGCAACTGGATGACCCAGCCGCACTTGCCGACTGCCTCAAGGCGCACGCGAACAGCGCGCGCAGGAGATGATGACGTCGCCTACGGTCCGGTCAAACGGTTGTGCCGACGAATGCGCATCGCGAACCAAACGGCTGCGAACACCACGATCATGCCGACGATGACCGCCGCCATCCCAACACTGTGCCAGGTGCTCGAAGCGAACGCCCCGGAACACTCACGAATCTCGGGGCCGTCCACGCAGCGACCGTTGCCTGACGAGAGCATGAACCCGCCAACCCAGGCGAGCAGAACACCGCTGGACACCGCACAGAGCGCAACAGCCCATCTGCGTCCACTCATGACTGTCATGGGTGACCCCCCTTTCTGTCTCTTCGACGCGGCGTCCCAGGTCTTGGTTCCCGACCGCTCCTGATCTTTCCCTGATCGACAGATCCGGAAGACGGAGTGCGGGCGCGGGCCCCCGATCTGGACGCACCGGTCAGAGCGGAGTCAGCATGACGACGATGCGGACGCACGGCCGCCTGGTCGGCGTCCGCGCCACCCTCGCGCTCACCGTGACCATGACGCGAGCACCGTCCAGTGCTCCCGCGCACAGCGTGTACCGGGGCTCCCACCTGCACGCCCGGATGTCCTCGACCAGCGCCTACCCCTGCGGCGGCGGCGCCCGGTACGAGGCGGGGCACGGTTGGCGGGAGTTCGAGCTGAACCTGCACGGCATCCGCGCCCTCAACGGCAAGACCGTCACCTCCGGGTCCGCGGCGTCCTGGTCGGCCGGATGCAGGTCCATGACGGCTACGCGAACCTCCATCGGCACGGCGGCCTGCCGACCATGTCGGCGGGGAACTGGGTGAAAGGTGCGCACCGGGTCCGGGGCCCTGGTCAGCGGCGGACAACTCCATCGCATGCACCACCACTGGATGATGTGACTCCCAGCCCCTCTCCCGGGGCCAGTGTGGACGACAGCCCTGCGCTGGACCGAGGTCGAGCGTCTCCACGAACCGACTTGCCGCGATGTCTGCGGCGATGTCGGCGTCCGATGAGCGGATGCTGGAGCGAGCCGGACGCCAGGGGTGGGCAGGACGGTTGCAGTTCTTCTAGCCCTCCGTCGACGCGGGTGCTGTCCGGGCGGGAGGGGTGCTCAGTGGGGGGCGTCCGATGTTGAGGACCCGAACGAGCACTTCGACTGCTGCTCGACGTGCTGGCCGTCAGCGTCGGAGTGCTCTACCTCATCCAAGGGCTGCGCTGACAGATCCGTCAGCGCAACGGTCCGGACCGGCCCTGGCTGCCCGCACACAGCAGCGCGAATGCGGAGCAAGATGGCGCCGTGTCCGACCTCACTGCCCAGCACTGGGACGACGTCTACTCCAGCAAGGTCCCCAGCGAGACCAGTTGGTACGAGCTGCGGGCCGAGAGGTCTGTCCGGCTGCTGACCGAGGCTGTCGCCTTGACTGGTCGCGGGCCGGGGTCGGTCATCGACGTCGGCGCTGGCACCTCGACGCTGGTCGACGAACTCCTCGCTGTGGGCTGGGCACCGGTCACCGTCCTCGACGTCTCTGCTGCGGCGCTGGACCGGATCCGCGCCAGGCTGTCTGACGAGGC
The DNA here is from genome assembly GCA_020438665.1 of Nocardioidaceae bacterium. The sequence continues at coordinate 6,750 of JAGQUE010000095.1, forward strand.
CGACGTCCGGTACGTGGTGGCCGACATCGCGAGCTGGGAGCCCGAAGAGCCCTTCGACGCGTGGCATGACCGCGCTGTTTTCCACTTCCTCACCGAACCTGCCCAGCAGGCGCGGTACGTGGCCGGGGCGGCGCACGGGGTGAAGTCCGGCGGCGTCCTTGTCATCGGCACCTTCGGTCCTGGTGGTCCACAGCAGTGCTCCGGTCTCCCCGTCGCACGCCACGACGTCGCCTCGCTGCTAGCGCACTTCAACGCCGACTTCGACATGCTGTCCAGCGAGGTCGAGATCCATCGGACGCCGTGGGGTCAGGAGCAGCAGTTCACCTGGGTGTCACTGCACCGCAAGTAGCCACAGGCCTGACAGGTTCAGCACGTCTTGACCGACCCGTCGACAGCCCCGCCGCACATGCGGCGGCCCTGATCTGGCAGCCGATGAGCTGGGGTCGGGAACTGGCGTCTAGCCCTAATCTCAGGTCGAGGCGGATGCTGTCGTCTGGTGCCGATGGTCGTGCGGCTGACCGTCGGCGATCTTGTTGGCGGCGTGGTCGGCGTGGAAGAGCACCGGGTTCATCGCCGTCGGGCTACCCATCGCCGACCCGATCATCGGGGGCTCCTCATCACGGGTCTCATCCTGCGTGCGACCTGGCAGTCCTGGACCACGGTCCGCAGCGCCTGAGTTCGGCAGCAAGGTGTGATGCGATGGGTAAAAGTCCCGTGAGGCTGATCCTCGCAGCATCCGTAGCTCGAGAGGACCGGCCGTGGCGGCAAGACTGGTCGGCCGAAGTCCACGCCGCCGATGCGGTGGCATCTCCACTCGGCTCCCGGGTGTCCTCGGTCGGCACCTACCACCTCGAACAGCCCACGGCGTCCGCGGACTCCGGTTCAGCACCGCCGGCTGAGCCCCGGGCGGCCCGGGCGTGTGGCCCCGCCGCTACCGCAGGTCGAGGGCCGCCTTCTCCTCGGCCGAGTGCGCCGACCGGTGGCCCCACGGGAACACCCACCGGAACAGGCTCAGGCCCGGGCGGTGGCACCAGCAGTCTTCCGAGCAGCCGCACGTCATCACGCCGAAGTGCTCAGCGACCCGGTTCCCGGCCGCGACGAGCACGTAGCCGCCGACGAGCACGAGGAAGACCCGCTTCACGACAACACCTCGACCAGCTGCGCCGTGTCCGGGGACCCGCTCAGCCCGGCCGGTGTGGCGTAGACCCGGCACGCGAGCCCGACCTGCTCCTGACCGGTCGCGAACGGGTCGGCCCCGTCGATGCGGATGGTCGGCGACCCCAGAAACGCGAGCTCCTCGGCCTGCTCGGGCGTCTCAACCAGGCGCCGCTCGACCACGACGTCGGTGCGGCCCAGCGCGGCCAGCGCCTCGGCCAGCCGGTCGTCGGCGACCCGCCAGTTCGGGCAGCCGTCGAAGTACAACAGCTCGACTCGCACCACGGGCTCCTTCTCGACGATCAAGGGACTGCCTCCACTCTGCCACCGTCCTCACGCGGCCGGCTCCTTTGGTCACAGCAGCAACACCCACCACGCTGTTCAACGGACGACGATGTTCCGTGTGATGACGTGCGGGTTCAAGGCTCAGTGAACCCGGACTTTTACCCATCCATCACACCTTGCTGCCGAACTCAGCAGCGCCTGAGTCCCATCCGGATGTCTGCCGATCTGTGCATGCGTCCTGACTGCGAGGATTGTCCTCGTGGACGAGGTGGAGATCGGCCAGGTTGATGAGCGCGACGGCAGCTGGGAGAACAACCATCCCCGCTTTCGGGTGTACCTGCACGGGAGTGGGCAGGCATCCACCTACGGCAGCACCGACACCTACGACGTCACGGGTGCTGACGTCCTTCAAGTGATCGACTGGGCGCAACGACAAGCCGGTGACTCGCTCACCTATGCCGTTGCCTTGGTGTACGACGACGAGGCGCAGGAGCAACGAAATCCCGGGGACGGCCGTGGGCTCGTGTGGCTGGTCGGCATGGACGGCAACGACACGCCGAGGGCAGCCAAGGAGACCGAGACGCAACAGCGGATGCTGGCGCGGCGTCTCGACCCGATCGGGATCCCCTCGGCCGACCGAATGCCACCCGGCGTACCGGACCCGTACAACGACGGCACCAAGTCCCGCTGAACCCTAGCGCTCACCATGTCGCGATCCGAGCGGCGAACCGACTTACCGGATGCCTGCCGCGACCTGCCGCCGGCGATCCGGGACCCGTGTCGACTTCTGGAAGGTTGAAGGGTCAGCCGCCGTGGTGCTGGCTGTGCTGGTCGGGGACTGCCGGCTGGGTCGGCGAGGTCGGCTGCGCGGACCCGTCCGTGATGGCGGGACCCACGACGAATGCTGAGACCGAGAAGACCGCGGTGAAGATGAGCAGTGCGAGGGCTGGCGCTTTCCAGGTCCGGTGTCGGCGGTAGAGCTGACGGAGGAACGGGATCGAGAGAAGGAGGCCGAGAGCACCGAAGAGGAGGTTCCCGGTCGCGCCCGTGATGAAGAACGCCCCCGCGAGCAGACCGATGTGGTGCAGCACGTGCGGTGCCAGACCGAGAAGACCCGACGCGGCGCTACCCGCCGCACTCCACGCAGCCGACCGCCGGCTTTGGTCCTCGCTGGCGGCTGACACGGGCGTAGAGGTCGCCATCTCGCTCCCTCCTATCGACGATCCCGGACGGGTGGCCGCCCTGGTGCACGGGGTGGCACAAGATCGTCCGGGTTGCCGGACGGGCTCACTGCGAGCCTGCGCCCGAGCGTGACGTGGGTGTTGCGTTGTCTTGGAGGACACCGAGGCGGAACCGGTACTCGGACTCGTCGATCTCACCCCGAGCGAACCTCTCCGCGAGGAGCTGGGCCGGGCCTCGCTGCTGCGTGGACCTGTCCGCGGAGTCGCCGCGCTGAGTGCCGGCCCGGAACAACACGACGATCGCCGCGATAGCTCCTGCCCAGACCGCGGCCATGGCCAAGGTCATCATGATCCAACCGCCCCAGCCCCACGAACCGTCGTGGTACCAACCCATCATCGGACTCAACCTCCTCGAGAACCTGTTGTCTCCAGAGTCGCCGGTGACCTCCCCGAAACCCGTGGTGGTTCTGTGAAGGTTCGGTCAAGAACGCCATCGCACTGCCGGGAACGTCACGAGGCCAGCGCCAGCGGCTGTCACGATGGCGATCTCCGAGGAAGCAGGAGCTGGCATGGACGAGTTTGAGGTCCCCCCGTGGGCCTACGACTCTCGACCGCCGATCGATGAGCCGGTCGGACTGCGGGCACTGGTGGTCGAGGACGAAGTTGAGCTGGCCTCCGTGCTCGGTGGCTATCTCGAGCGCGGTGGGTTCGAGGTGAGCCTGGTCCACGACGGCCTCGACGCCGTGGACCTCGCCCGCGAGGTCGACCCCGACATCGTCATTCTGGACCTCGGCCTGCCGCGCCTTGACGGCGTCGAGGTCTGCCGTCGGCTGCGCACCTTCAGCGACTGCTACGTGATCATGCTGACTGCCCGCAGCGACGAGGTGGACACCCTCATCGGCCTGTCAGTGGGTGCGGACGACTACATGACCAAGCCGTTCAGTCCGCGGGAACTGATGGCCCGGCTTCAGGCGATGCTGCGCCGGCCCCGCCCACGCGCCGCCGAGCAGCCGGGCACGGGGGGTGCGGACGTTCTGGTCGTCGGAGACCTCAGGGTCGACGTCGGGGCACGTGAGGTCGAGGTCGCCGGCTCGCCCGTCCACCTCACCCGGACCGAGTTCGACGTCCTGGCCACGCTCGCGCAGCGGCCGCGGCTGGTGTTCTCCAGGCGCCAGCTCATCGAGAGCGTGTGGGGAGGTTCGTGGGTCGGGGACGAGCACCTTGTCGACGTGCATGTCGGACACCTCAGGCGCAAGCTGGGCGACGACGCTGGCCGTGGCCGCTACGTCCGCACGGTGCGTGGGGTCGGGTATCGCATGGGGCCGGCCGAGTGATGGCCACCGACCAGGCACCGGAGGCCGCCGGTCCCCGCGCCCCGGTGCGTAGGCGGGGCTTCGCGGCGCGTCTCCTGCTCGCACAGTCCTTCGTGCTGGTGTCCGGGGCACTGAGCACCTGGATCGTCGCCTCCGCCGTCGGGCCGAGCATCTTCCACAGCCACCTCCGTCAAGCCGGCGTCGCCCACACCGCCGCCGAGACCAAGCATGTCGAGGAGGCCTTCAACTCCGCCCTCCTGGTCTCCATCGGCGTGGCTCTCATTGCTGCGACGCTCACCGCTCTCGGCGTCACGTGGTACCTCACGCGGCGGATGCAGCGCTCGATCGGCCGAGTCGCTGAGGCCGCGACCGAGATCGCCGCCGGCCGGTACAGCACCCGGATCACCGACCCGGGCATCGGCGCAGAGTTCGCGGTCCTGGCCGAGGGGTACAACACCCTGGCCGAACGGCTCGAGGCCGCCGAGACGGTTCGGCGGCGACTCCTCGCAGATCTCGCACATGAGATGCGGAACCCGCTGGCGACCGTCGAGGCCCACCTGGAAGCCGTCGAGGACGGCGTACGCCCCCTCGACGCCAAGACCTTCGCCACCATCCGTGCGTCCACCCAGCGGCTGCGACGGCTCGCCGAGGACGTCGCGGCGGTGTCGTCGGCAGAGGAGGGGACGATCACTCTTCGCCGGCGACCGGTTCGCGCCGAACAGCTCGTCACCACGGCCGCCGCATCAGCCCACGACCGGTACGCCGCCCGGGGGGTCGCGCTCGACACGCGCCTGGAGACCGACAGCGTCGTGGACGTCGACGTCGACCGCATCGGGCAGGTCCTGGCGAACCTGCTGGACAACGCGCTCCGGCACACCCCTGACCACGGACGAGTGACGCTCAGCTGCACCAGTCGCGGGGCTTGGGTCGAGCTGACCGTCGAGGACACCGGCGCCGGGATCGCACCCGAGCACCTGCCCCACGTGTTCGACCGCTTCTACCGCGTCGACAGCGCCCGCGACCGTGCCAGCGGCGGTTCCGGGATCGGGTTGGCGATCGCGAAGGCGTTGGTCGAGAACCACGGCGGGACCATCACAGCGACCAGCCCCGGCCCCGGACGAGGAGCAAGGTTCGTGGTCCGCCTACCGGCGGCGCAGCGCTGAGGTCCCTGGCTCCGGCATTCGGCTGGCCGGGACCATCGGACGGCCGGGCGGGACCTTCGGCCCACCGGGTTCATCGAACCTTCACAGGAACGCCGTCCATTTCCCTGCCTGCCAGCCAGATGCTCGATGGGTCACCACAGGATCGTCGAGAAGAGCGCCCGACATGGAGTCGCAGGGAATCCTCACCACGCCGACCAGGGTCACGATCGTGGAGTCGGAGGCATGCCACTTCTGCGTCGACGCCCACACGGCCCTGGAGCAGATCGCCCTCGACCACCCGCTCGTGATCGAGGCAGTGGACGCGCGCAGCGCACGCGGGACTGCGCTGATGCAGCGACATCGGGCGCCGATGAGCCCGCTGGTGCTGCTCGACGGAGAGTTCTTCTCCCACGGCCGACTGCCGCGCCGCAAGCTACGCGCGCTGCTGGAGAGGAAGGCCGCGTCCCTCGCAGGACAGGAGGGCACCCATGGGTGACCTGCTGACCACCGGGTCGGTGCTGGCAGCGTTCTTCGCCGGAGGGGTTGCGCTCTTCGCGCCGTGTTGCATCGTCTTCCTCGCGCCCTCCTACCTGGCCGTGGCGGTCAAGAACCGGCGATGGCGGCTGCTCCCGCTCACGTTCGTCTTCGCCACCGGCCTCGCCCTGGTCCTCGTCCCGATCACGCTCGGGATGAGCCTGGTGGCCTCCACGATCGCGAACTACCACGCGCCGCTCTACTACGCCGGCGGGGCGCTGATGCTGCTGCTCGCGGCCTTCAGCGTCTCGGGTCGGATGCTGAGCATGCCGTCGTTCCTCCACGCCCCCGACACGGCACGGGGCGACAGCGCCAGCTTCTTCGGGCTCGGCGTGTTCGCCGGGATCGCGAGCTCCTGCTGCGCGCCGGTGCTCGCCGGGGTGATGACGCTGTCAGCCCTGTCCGGCTCTCCGGTCGGCGGCGTGGCCCTGGGTCTCGCCTACACCTTCGGCATGGTGTTCCCGCTGTTCGTGATGGCCCTGCTGTGGGATCGGTTCCGGCTCGGGGAACGCCGCTGGATGCAGGCGCGCCCGGTCCGGCTCCGCGTTGCGGGCAGGGTCATGGTGACCAACACGGTCAACCTGGCCGTCGGGGCCGCGTTCGCAGTCATGGGCGGGTTCGTGATCTACCTCGCCAACACCGGTCAGATGACCGGGGGGCCCGGATTCCAGGTCGCCATCGGACGCGGTCTCGAGCAGGCGTTCAGTCGGATCGAGCACTGGACCGCGCCGGTGCCGGAGCCTCTGCTGGGCCTGGCAGTCCTCGCACTGGCGGGCGTCTTCGTGGCGGCGACTCTGCGTGACCGGCGCGAGCACCCGGACGACGACGTGCCCGACAGCGACGAACCGCACTGCCACCACTCATCGGCCGAGCCGAGCGACCACACCTCGCCCGGCCGGCCCAGCTGACCGGAGAACCGGAGCCGGGTCCGCTGCTCGCCACCACTCGCCAGGAGGATTCGATGTCCCACAAGTCCGCCGTCCGATCGCGCGACGAACGCCGCGAACGAGCCCAGTCGGTCATCCGAGCCGAGGCCCGTCACCGGCACGTACGGACTGCGATCTGGGCGCTGGTCGCCGTCACGGTCGTCGCCACCGTCACCGCCATGATGCTGACCTCGCGTCCGGAGTCGTCCGATGCCGTGCGAAAGGCGCCCGACTTCTCGCTCACCGACACCAGCGGGGTCACGCACACTCTTGCCCAGCATCGGGGCGAGAACGTGCTGCTGTACTTCTCCGAGGGTGCGGGCTGCCAGTCCTGCCTCGTCCAGATGGACGCGATCGAGAAGGACGCCAAGGCCTTCGCCGCCGAAGACGTCACCGTGCTACCGGTCGTGATGAACACGCGGACGCAGATCGAGCACGACATGAAGCTCAACGACGTCACCACGCCCTTCCTGCTCGACGACGGGACCGTCTCGCAGGAGTACGGGACGTTGGGCAAGGGCATGCACGCCGGCCTTCCGGGCCACAGCTTCGTCCTCATCGACAAGAACGGCGTCCAGCGGTGGTACGGCGAGTACCCCTCCATGTGGCTCGACCCCGGCGAGCTGCTCACGGCCGTCCGCGACCACCTCGCCTGACCCGTCGGAGCAGGCTGCCGGCCAAGGGGACGCCCGCATCGGGGTGAGCGCCGCTCCCGGTAGCCCGGACGGCGGCACGGCTGCTGGGGCAGCCGTTGAGTCCCTCAGGCCGATGCCTGCAACGATGAGACGGCTGACGACTCGGTTTGGAGGTCGATGTGACGCACGGCAGCGACTGGACAAGCGGCCCTGCCACGCAGCCCTCGGCGACGTTGCTCCCCGTACAGGTGTCATGGTCCACGCGCGACCGGATGCGCGCCGTCACGCTGGTGGGCCTCCTCGGGGCTGCCGCCGCGGTCGCCATGGCCGTCTTCGGACTGCCGCCCGTCGACCTGCACGGACCCCTGCACCGCATGGGCATCATGGACCCGTTGTGTGGTGGGACTCGCGCTGCTCGCCTGACCGCCCAAGGGCATCTGTCCGAAGCCTGGCGGTACAACCCCCTGGGCATCCTCGCGGTCGCAGCCGCCGGTCTTGCCGTTCTCAGGCTCGTGGTGGGCGTGCTCGGTCACCGGTGGTTGAACGTGAGCATCCACTGGTCCGCGCGCGGCAAGTGGGTCACGGCGGCTCTGGTCATCGCCCTCCTTGTCATGCTGGAGATCCGCCAGCAGGGCCACGCCGACCTCCTGCTGCAGTTGCAGTAGGCGGGTGCCGCAGCGTCGGGTGGGCTTCCCTCGAGACGACCTGACGCCTGCACCCGCAGGGTGGCCCGATGTTGGTGCTCGACCGAGGCCTTCGAGACGTGCCGCAGCCACTCTCAGCAGCGGGTCTTGGCGGGTCTTCGTGCAACGTCGTCGGGTGGGATTCGGACGAAGGAGAGCGGGAGGTCAGCCGCCGCGCAGGGGCAACGCAGATCCTGAATCGCTTCATAGACATACGGTACGGGGGTATGGTAATGGCATGATGCCGGGCACCAGTCTCCAGGGGAGCAACTCGGGCTACGTGGACGACAAGGACGCGATCCTGACTCGGCTGCGACGTGTCGAGGGCCAGGTCCGTGGCCTGCAGCGGCAAGTCGAGAGCGAGACCTACTGCATCGACATCCTCACGCAGGTCTCGGCTGCCACCAAGGCTCTGCAGAGCGTCGCCCTGCTGCTTCTGGACGACCACTTGCGCCATTGCGTGTCACAGGCCGCCAGCTCTCAGGAGCGGGAGGAGAAGGTCGACGAGGCAAGCCAGGCGATCGCGCGCCTGGTCCGCTCGTGACCCGGCTCCGGCTGCCATCGCGGGACCCGGCCGCGCAGGAAGCACCGGCGGCCGCCCAGCACCCCGCGGGGTAGCTGGCGTCGGCCTCACCAGGTGTCCTTACACTCGACACAGTGAGCGTCCCCGCCGTGCACACGATCGCGCCCGCAGCGCAGCGCAGGCGCCCAGCGGGAGCGGCATGGCTGATCGTGGTGGTCGTCCTGGGCGTCCTGGCGATGCACGGACTCAGCGGCCATGGCATGTCGTCAGCCTCCGACGTCGAGATGACCTTGACGCCCGACACGCCGTCGTCCATGGCCGCACCGGGGCACACCGTCGACGCCGCCGACCAGGTCGCGCCGGCGCACCCTGACCACGGCATGTCCGCGACGGGGATGATGTGCGTGGCCGTCCTGGCCGGTGCTGTGCTGCTCGTGCTGCTCGCGCGCCGGCGTCCGCTCGGACGCGAGACCCTGGCCGGGCACACCCGCATACGGCTTCCATCTCTGGCGGTCGACCGTCGAAGCACCGGCCCACCCTCTGCCTGGAAGTTCTCCGTGATCCGCTGCTGAGCGCCTCGACGCCGGGCCGGCTGAACCCAGCCGCGCTTCGGCGCGCCCTCGAGATCCTCACACACCCTCACGGACACGGAGAACAGACTGATGCGCACCACCCGGACCGTCGGCCTCGCAGCCGCACTTGCCCTCGTCCTGGGCGGCACCCTCGCCGCCTGCGGCGACGACAACGCCCAGAACCCGACGACCTCCCAGGCCAGCTCGACGCAACACAACGACGCCGACATCACCTTCGCGACCGAGATGATTCCGCACCACGCGCAGGCACTCACCATGGTCGAGATGATGGGAGGCCGTCCCGTCGACCCCGCAGTGGAGAAGCTCGCCGGCGACATCCGCGACGCGCAGACCCCCGAGATCGAGACCATGACCCAGTGGCTGACCCAGTGGGGCGAGAAGGTCCCGCAGACGGGCCAGGACCACGGCCACAACGACATGGGCGGCATGGGCGGCATGGGTGACGACCAGGCCGCGCCCGGCATGATGTCCGACGCCGACATGAAGGAGCTGCAGCAGGCCCCCGACGCCCAGTTCCAGGACATGTGGCTCGAGATGATGATCAAGCACCACCAGGGCGCCATCGCGATGGCAAAGGCCGAGATCGAGAACGGTCAGTACCAGCCGGCCGTGGACCTCGCGAAGCAGATCGTCGCGTCGCAGTCCGAGGAGATCAGCACCATGCAGGACATGCTCTCGAACTGATCACGGGTGGCGGGGTCGTCCAATCCATCGGCCGGCCCCGCCCCTGCGGGTCATCCTGAGACCGACGTCAAGGCACACGTACCCGTCACCCGCATCCTGGACCAGGATGGCCGACCGCCTGGATGGCCGACTGTCGGGTCGAGTGGATCGGCAGGACCCTGTCCATCCCGGTGAGCACGAACGTGCGACGCACCGGTCCATCCCCGGCCACGACCAGGACGGCCCCTCCAGCCGCCCGCGCCACCTGGTGGGCGCGGGCGACGACTCCGAGCCCGGCCGAGTCAATGAGCGACAACTGGTCGAGGTCGAACACGAGCCGAAGGTCGGGACCGAAGGTCACGTGTTCCGCGAGCAACGCGCGCACCTGCGAAGCCCCGAAGACATCAAGAGCACCAGACAACTCCACCACCGTGCACGGCCCGACCGGAACAAGGTTGACCGCCACCGCGTCACTGCCTGGTGCCGCCATGGGCCCTTTCTACCGGCTGCGAGCCGAGGGTTCGGTGGTTTCATCCGGGGCCGCATGGTGGATCTCTCACCACATCGGTCAGTCGCCCGACAGGTACGAAGTCGCCCGGCGCGCGTTGGAGCCGACTGAGTCGCTGCTCGTGCGCTGGGGCAGACGCCGACGTCGTCACCCGCCTGCGGTGCCGAGCAGGACCCACCCTTCGAGGCGACACCGAGGAGACGAGCTGGCGCTGGACCCCGTGGCACCCTTTCAGGTGGCGCCGCGGGCCCCGGAGCCGCCCTACCGTCAAAGGCAGACCCCGAACTCGTCGCGACCGGTCACCCAGGGGCCCGTCCGTTCTCGGGTTGAACGCTGGCGAACGTAGACCCTCGCATGGACATTGACTTCGCTCCGGCCCTCGTGGTGGTGCGAACCCGCCCGCCGACCGCGCACGTGACTCTCGTCGGCGAATTCGACCTGGCGGAGGCGCCCCGCCTCGCTCTCGACCTCGCCGATGTGGTGGCCGCCGGCTGCTGCTTCTTGCGGGTCGACCTGTCCCAGGTGACGTTCTGCGACGCATCCACCATCTGGCTGCTCGGTAAGACCGATGAACGCGTTCAAGCCGACGGCGGCAACCTGCGCGTCCTCGAGGCATCCGATGCCGCCTTGCGGGTCCTGCGGCTGGCCGGCTCTGACGGCCTGGTCGAGTCTGTCAGAGCCGAGAACGTGGTGACCCTTCGACACCGACGCAGCCTTGTCGAGCTGATGCCGTCTCCGGAACCGTCAGGAGACCCCGCATGACCGGCCACCCCGACAGACACCACGGACCCCTGGACACGCAGTCCGACGCGGCTGATCGCATCGCCTAGCTCGAGGAAGCGCTGCGCAGCCGCACCGTCATCGCGAGGGCGCAGGGGATGTTGATGGAGCGGTACGAGCTGTCCGCCGATGCGGCGTTCGCGCTGCTGCGCAGGGCGTCGAACCATCCCAACGTCAGGGTCGTCGACATCGCGGCCACCCTGGTCGAGACCCGCCGCCTACCGCACGAGCTACCCGACCACCCAGTCCCTGGCCACCCGGGGCAGCTGCCAAGCGCGCCGGCTCCTCCCGGCTCGACGCAGCGAGCCGGCCGCGGTTCCTAGGCCCCACAGCCATCAAACCCAGCTTCGGCATCCCCAGGTCCCGCCAGAAGACGTAGATGACCCCGGCGGCGTCTCGGGTCGCCACCGGGGTCACGTTCAACTCTAGGCTCGCCAGGTGCCCAGGGGAAGCGGGCCCGTCCCGTCTTGCACGGACCTTGAGCCCGGCGCGGTACTGACGACGACCCCGTCGCACCAACCTGATGGACGCCAGAGCAGATGAGGCTTCAGCACGACCGGCCGAAGAGCCTCAACCGGGAGACCGCCCCTCCGAGTGTCGCGTCTGGACTCGGGTGTCAACGGCCAAGTCGCGGTCC
>JAGQUE010000735.1 GCA_020438665.1 Nocardioidaceae bacterium
GGCGGGGCCTTGAAGGGGCATCGCTGGGGCAGAGCGACGAAACGAAAAGGTGGAAAGGCAAAACCCGCAAAGCCCGCCGCCGCGAAGAAGACCGCGCGCGCCGTGGCACGCCCTGCCGCGAAGGCTGCGAAGAAAAGCGCTTCGCCGGCGAGAGCCAAAGCGGTGAACGCGAAGGCGTCCGCAGGAAAGCCGCTCGTCGAGAAGACGACCCGTGCAAAAGCCGCCCGTGTAAGCACCGCGACCGCAAAGAGCACAAGCGTCAAGCCGGCCGCGGCCAAATCCACCCGTTCCAAATCCACAAGCGCCAAGACTGCGAGCATCAAGACTGCGAGCATCAAGGCGGCCAGCGTCGGCGCTGCGGCGATCGAAGCCGTTCGCTCCGCCGTCGCTGAGAAACCAGCGGCTGAACCTGTCGCCGCGCCTGCGCCGACGCCGATCGTCCGCAGCATGAAGCAGCCGGACGCGCAGCCACTGAGCCTGCCGGAAAAACCTGCTGCCACAATCGCCAAGCCCGCATCGAAGCCGAACATCGTCAGCGCAAAGCCGCCGCCGCCCCGCGCGGACATTCCGCCGACGGAAGGCTTCACGCTTCTCGTCGACGGCCATTTCAAGAACCAGTTCGACGATCTCGCCCGCGCAAAGGCCGCCGCCTGCGATCTGCTCGGCCGCTTTCCGATGCTCCGGGTCGAGGTTTACGACGCAGCCAGCAAGACGCGGCTTCCGGTCTGAATTCCCGATCCGGTCGCGATGATTCGAGACAGTTTCGTTACCCCTCGTTCATAAAGCTGGCGCACCATCGCGCGCAGGCGTCCTTGTCCTAAGGAGCAGCGCATGACAGAGAAGCCGACCTTCGTCGATACGATCCGGGAAGCCACCCGCCAGAACCGGCGGCGGACCCTCATCCGCGCGCCCCAGCCTTCGGAGGAGGATCGGCCGCGCATGAGCCGCTGGCCGCCGCCGCGCCAGAAGGAATGGCGGCTGGCGATGCTGAAGCCGTGGAAAGACCGCGACTGACCTCGGCGGCCAAACCTCGTATCAAGACAGCCTCCCATCAAGACAAGCCTCGCATGAAGAACAGTCCGGGCATGGACGGCGACCCTCCGTCCGTGCGAATGTGACCGCGCGCAACAAGCAAGAAAACCCCCGCGCCCGGAACGCCCTGCTCTTCTGCCGAGGTCCCATTCATGTCGATCAAGAATCGTGCGTATATCGCCGGTGCGTTCGAGCACCCGACCCGTCACGCCCCGGATAAATCGCTGGTCCAGCTGCACGCCGAATGCGCCATCGGCGCGCTCGCCGATGCCGGTCTCAGCAAGAATGACATCGACGCCTTCTATTACGCCGGCGACGCCTCCGGCATCAGTGCGATGTCGCTAGTCGATTATCTGAACCTGAAAGTCCGCCATGTCGACGGCACCGAGACCGGCGGCACCTCCTATCTCCTTCACGTGTCGCATGCAGCCCAGGCGATCGCCGCCGGCAAATGCAACGCCGCGCTGATTACGCTCGCCGGCCGTCCGCGCTCGGAAGGCCACAGCGGCGCGGCCCCGCGCGCAACCGAGGCGCAGGTGCCCGAATCGCAGTGGGAATCCCCGTTCTCGGCCACCACCGTCAATCTCTACGCGCTGTGCGCGCAGCGGCATATGTATGAGTTCGGCACCACGCCGGAGCAGCTCGCCTGGGTGAAGGTCGCCGCTTCCCATCACGCGCAACACAACCCGAATGCGATGCTGAAGAACGTCGTCACGGTGGAGGAGGTGCTCGCCTCGCCGATGCAGTTCGATCCGCTGACGCGATATCAGTGCTGCCCGCCCACCTGTGGCGCCGCCGCGGCCATCGTCTGCTCGGACGCGTTCGCCCGCAAGCACGGCATCTCGAACCCCGTGTTCATCGCGGCGCAGGCGCTCACCACCGATACGCCCGGCAGCTTCGACGAGAAGAGCATGATGAAGCTCGTCGGCTACGACATGAGCAAGACCGCCGCCCAGAAGGTCTACGAGCAATCGGGTATGGGGCCGGAGAACATCGACGTGGTCGAGCTCCACGATTGCTTCTCCGCCAACGAGCTCCTCACCTACGAGGCCCTCGGCCTGTGCCC
>JAGQUE010000740.1:0-280 GCA_020438665.1 Nocardioidaceae bacterium
AGTTGCTCCAGGCTCCAGCCGCGCCGGCCTTCCAGCGGCTTCACCGAATCCAGCGAGCAGATCACCTGGTCGTGCATGCGCCACAGGTTCTCTTCCTCGCCCGCGCCGCCACTACGCCACTGGCGGAAGGCAGCCAGTTCGGACGGTTCGATGAACTGGAACTTCTCGCCGAAGTGCAGACGCATTTCGGCCTGCCACTGGCGCACGAGACCCTTGGGCGCCACCACCAGGATGCGCTTCACTCGGCCGCGCAATTTCAATTCGCGCAGCACCAAGCCGG
>JAGQUE010000740.1:288-4354 GCA_020438665.1 Nocardioidaceae bacterium
CGATGGTCTTGCCGAGACCTACCTCATCGGCCAGCAGGTAGCGGATACGGTCGCGACTGATGGCGCGATTCAGTGCGTAAAGCTGGTGCGGCAGCGGCACCACGCTGGACTGGATGGGCGCCAACAGCAGGTTGTCCTCCAGCGCATCCAGCAACTTGGCCGCCGCCGTGGTGTGCAGGATCTGCTCCACGCTCGGGCGCACGCTTTCCAGCGAGGCCAGATCCACAGCCCGGGCGCGCACCACCGCGTCCTTGGCGGGCAGCCACACGCGGTAGGCGACCTCGCCCCACACGTCCTGCCGCTCGATCACGCGGCAGGGTGATGCCTGCCGGGTGAACCAGCACCAGTCGCCAATGGTGAACCCGCCGCCGGCCATGCTCAGATCCCGTCTTCGGTACGGGTCAGCGCGAGGTCATAGAGGGTGAGAAGCTTCTCGTCCTCTTGCAGCGCTTCATCGGGCACCTTCTTCGCGATGTCGATGATCGTCTGGTAGTCCTTATTGCCCCATGCTGCTCTGAACCCAGCGCGCAGCGCTTCCAGGCGGAACTCCTTCAGACGGCGACCCGTGAACGCTCGATAGTGGTCAAACTCCTTGAGCAGCGCCTTCTCGCGTTTCTTCTCCAGATCCTGTGCTTTGTTCGGGTCGGGAACGTACCAGCGATCCTTGGCCTTGGCCACAAGGGCTATGCTGTTCTTCTCCAGCCCGCGCAGATCCTTGTGGTTGGTCGAAAGATAACCATGAATCTGACTTGGAACATCACCTGTTCCGTCGTACTGGATGAAGTTATTTTCAAGCAACTCCGAAAGCTCCGGCTTTGATTCATGTTTCTTCCAACCCGCACCGAGCTGACTGATGAAGTCCGTGTGGATTTCCTGATAAGTTGATGGACGCCGTTTCAAAAAATCAGTGAGCCAGTCGATAGCGCTTCGCTCATCAGACACGAACATCTCCATTTGAGGAGCAATAGCAACCTGCATCCGACGCTTGTCATACTCAGAAACCTGCTCTGGCAGAAACACCATGCCGTCACGTTCCACGAATCGCTGGACTAGTCCAGCCTGAAACTCCTGCGATGACATCGGAACTGGGAAATTGTGACGAACAAACCAAGCAATCATTCGATCAAATATTATTCTCGGGTCCCGCTCTGCTACGAATTCAAGATCCCCATTCCTAATTTTTACAGTCGGCAGATATTTGAGGTGGGTGCGCACGAAATCCCAGACTGAGTCCTCACTGCCGCCGGATCGGCCAAATCTCTCTTCAAGTCCACCATTGGGCTTGTAAGCTGAAATAACCAAGTCTTGCTTCACTGCTGTAGTCGTCGTTACCGCCTTGAAGCTTCCTTGTTTCTTGTCAAGTGCCGAAACATTTGCAACAACAAATCCAGCCTCTTGGAGCGCAGTTTGTATGGCATTCCAGACCGTGGCCTGAGTATTCGAAAACTCGACGGTCATCCATCTCCCCGGCTTTAGGATGCGGTTTGCCTCGCTAAAACAAGCGGTCATGAGGTGCCTGTAGTCGTTGATACCTTTCCCTTGCGAGCTGTTTTCGATAGCCTCAAGCTTGTTTTCCGTTTTAACTTTTAGCCAAGCCTCCCACAGAAAACTCAACTCGGAGTACATCAGATTGGAACCAAATGGTGGGTCCAGAAAGATGTAATCAATCGAATTGGAAGGGATACTGAGGCTTCCGCTATCCTGGTTTGTCAGGATATTTTTTGAGCCGCCGACAACTGCAGACAGGTCTTTAATCTTTGCTTTTATTTGATTGAACGCGCTATTTTCTTGAGGTGTTGCGCATATGTAGTAGGTTCCTGATGTGGTGCCGCCCTTCCCATTTGCGCGCCATCGATACATCCAACTTAGGTTCAGAAGCGTCGCTGTTACGGCCAACTTCAGTCTTGGGTTTTTACATTTCGAGAGATAAGCGCCAAGCACCCAGTTCGCCCTCTTTGGAACGATCTGGTGAACTCGAGTGACTCCTATGGAGCGAAGTCTCCCGATCTCTTTTCCATCAATGACATTTTCTGTGGGAACCCAATACGGGACAGGTGTCGATTCAACTTTCTCAATGAGCCTACGATCAGAATCGTCCGGCTTCTTTTCAAATCTCTTTCCGCCAATCGTGTAGTTGATTAGAACGGGGACCCGCTTAGGCTGCCTCTCTGTTGATTGCGAGTCAGGGTCCACACTCGTAACCCAAGCCCGCTCCATGTTTCTCTTAGATAAATTTGAGGAACAGTGTGGGCACGGAAATTCATCTTTTACCTCGGCAGCAGAGCGATCGACTGCGGCATCCCAAAAAACAACCTCGCTTGTGCACTCTGGACAAAGATAAACATCCGACCACACCGTATAGTTAATCCTCGCTGTGCGTCCATCCGTATGCTTTGTTTCATAGAGCCATCCACATTCGGCTTCTACTTGGCTCAATATGTCGTTCGCTTCTGTTTCAAATGCGCCCGCATCTCCTGGAGTGTTGTAGTTGTGCGCAATGAATGCAGCAGCTGGCGATAAGTCATTGAGAATTGCACGCCGTACACCGAGCCGTGAGAACGGCTTCCAAACTGCGCGACCATCCTCTCTATCTGGTGCCAGTATTTCCCCGTTAGCCTCAACCCTGTAACCAAGTGACTGAACGACCGCACGGTCTCCGCAAAGATGCGCAGCCACTCCGGTCATGCCTGTTCCACAAAAACCATCAAAGACTAGGTCGCCAGGCTGCGTGTAATGCAGGATGTACCGCATGATTGCTTTATGCGGTACTTTCGTGTGGTAACTGTGCGCGTTATAGATCGGATCGTTCTTTCCCTCGCTCACATCTGCAGCGAATGGTTCCTTGCTGTAAGGCGCGCTTGGATCGTAAGGCTTCCCTAGAAAGGAAATGAAATCGCCAACAAATGGATTGGGACACGCTGTGTAATACGGCGGGTCCGATAGCGCCAGGATGTCTGCGTCGCCTCCGTTCGGAAAGCCTTGTGTTTTTCGGAACTCGCGATCTTGTAGCGTTTCCTTCAAACGGCCCAGATAGTGCTCGCGCCTAGCCTGCTCACTTGGAAAGCGTTGACCTAAGCACTCAACCGGTGCGTCATTGGTTTTTTGTTCTTTAAAAAGATCACTCATTGCCACGCCTCTCAGTTAAATCAAGTCGATTAGTCCATATCAAAGTTGATTCAGCCAAGCTTTATATGAGGCCTGATCACCCGAGAAGACTTTTGAAAAATTAATGTCGAACACGTAGAAGACATCAAGCCGAGTGGTATGCACCACAAAGAATGCAGGCGCTCCTACAGCTTTCGTCAGGGAGCGAAACATCGACTGATGAAGACTCCATCGCTGAAATATTTGCGTGAGACTGTTTTTCAAATGACTTTCGTCCTGTAGCTTCCCGGTGATCTCCAGAATCGCTCTGATCTCACCATTACGTATCTCAAAGTAATCAATATCTCTGCACTTACATGCCCAATCGAGCTTGTAATGCCAGACGCTGTAAGGTGGCAGCGATGCCGGATACTTTGGACCTTGCGCCTGCCTGTTTGACATTGCGGCGCCATTCAGCCCCTGAAGAAAATTGATGTACGCCAACTC
Organism: Nocardioidaceae bacterium; assembly: GCA_020438665.1. The sequence goes on from JAGQUE010000740.1 coordinate 3,880, forward strand.
GTTGAGGCACTGATAGTTCGTGGCAGAGAATGGGTGCGGATGAAGGTGAAACTCTTTCATTCCTGCATCACAAAATACAAGAAAGGCTGGATGTACCGAAGCAAGCTGACTCATCACGCCAAGACGTAGGGCTGAATTCGGCCAAGCAGTTGCTCTGCTTTGCGGAATCTGCGCAGATGTTTTAGCCGAGTCATTTATGTCGAAGAAGCCGACAACTACATCTCCCGAACCAAGATTCCGTATCTCTACGTAGATGTCGTCGACGTAATCCAACGAATGCATAGAGGCTCTGAAGTTCGCGTAACTCATGAATGAATTTCCCTGTTAAGTGAAAGATGGAAAAATGTTCATGGATACGCTTACTCAACCACGAACCGAAGCTTGGTTGAGTCCTTGCCTTTGCAGCGCTCGTTGACAAAATTGTCGAAGCGCTTGCGCAGATCGTCCGGTGTGGCCGGCGAGCCGCCTTGCAGCA
>JAGQUE010000096.1:0-409 GCA_020438665.1 Nocardioidaceae bacterium
ACGCCGGTGAAGGCTCGCGGCTCGAGCGGGGCCTGGCTCGGGCCGAGGCGAAGCACGTGGCCATAGAGCATCGCGAAGATCTCGGCGGCCGACAGCGCCTGGCTCAGATAGCCGCCGTTGTTCTTGAGGGTGTGCTCGAAGACCCGACGGCGGATGCCGTTGGCCAGCTGTTGGGTGTCGTCCTGCCATCTGCTCATGTGTCGACTCCTCGGGCGAAGGCGGCCGTGATGGACTCGGGGTAGGGCGGTCGGAGGATGCCGACCTCGGTGATGAACGCGGCGACCAGCTCACCCGGGGTGACGTCGAAGGCCGGGTTCCACACCGGCGTCCCCGGCGGTGCCGTCGGCTGGCCGTGCCACGAGAGCAGCTCCTCGGCGGGCCGCTCCTCGATGTGGATCTCGGCACCGCT
>JAGQUE010000096.1:507-21820 GCA_020438665.1 Nocardioidaceae bacterium
TTGAGGGCGATCCGGTCGGCGCCGACGATGACGGCCTCCACCCTGCCCTGGGCCATCGCCATCGCGCTGGCGCCGTCGGGCATCAGCGTCACGTCGATGCCGGCGTCCTGAAGCTCCCAGGTGGTCAGCCGGGCGCCCTGCAGCAGGGGCCGGGTCTCCGAGGACAGCACCGAGACCGGTTCACCCGCGGCGACCTTGGCATAGACGATGCCGAGGGCGGTGCCCCAACCATGGGTGGCGAGACGGCCGGTGTTGCAGTGGGTGAGCAGCCGGGTGACGCCCGCCAGCTCCTCGCGGCCGTGCAGGCCGATGGCGGTGCATGAGTCGCGGTCCTCGGCCAGGATCTGCTGGGCCTCTGCGAGCGCCAGCGCCCGGATCGCCGCCACGGTCGGGCCGGCGAGGGCGGCGTCGCGGACGCGGTTGACCGCCCACGAGAGGTTGACCGCGGTCGGCCGTGCGGAGCCGATCTCGGTGGCCAGGTCGACCAGGGCGGCGCACGCCTCGTCCACGCTGGCAGGTGCTCGCCGGTCGAGGCCGACCACCATGCCGAGGGCGCCGCAGTCACCGATGGCCGGGGCACCGCGCACGGCGAGCCGCTGGATGACGTCGATGACGTCGGCGACCGTGCGCAGCGACAGCACGGAGACCTCGGTGGGCAGCAGGGTCTGGTCGATGATCTCGATGTGGTCCTCCACCCAGGCGACCGAGGGTCGCAGGGTTGCGAGGTAGTCGTTGATCGCCGTCAGGTCCTGCATCAGCCACGCGCCTCCCCCAGATCCTCGGCGCCAAGATCCCCGGCGCCGATGACCTCGGCTGCGACCTCGTCGAAGACCGCGTTGGCGGCGGCGACGGTCCCGAGTGCCGCCCGCTCCTTGATCCACCGGCTGGCGGTGCGCAGCACGATGGTCGCGGCCGTCACGTGCTCCTCAGGCGGGAGGGTCTGGATGTCGCTGACCTTGGCCAGCCCGATGATGCGGCGGTTGGCCTTGGCGCCGGCGAAGCCGACCGTGTCCACCGCGACCTTGGCCAGCCAGGCCTCGAGCATCCCGTCGGTCCACGTCGGGTCGAGGCGACCGGCCCACTGGCGCCGCATCTCGCTCTCGAAGGCGTCCCAGATCGCCGGTCCGGCGGCGGCCAGCCAGGTCTGGAACTCCGCGGGGCGATGGAGTACGGCCGCGCGAGCGCGCGCGGCCAGGACATTGCCGAACAACGCGCCGAGGTCGAAGCCGACGGGGCCGTAGTAGCAGAACTCGGGATCGATGACGCGGCACTGTGCGCCGTCGTCGGTCTGCTTGACCATCACCGAGCCGGTGTGGAGGTCACCGTGCACGAGGATCTCGGCCTGGGTCATGAAGGCCCACTTGAGCATCCCGACCTCGGCGCGCAGGGTCTCGTCGGCCCGCATCGCGGCGACCTCGCCGGCCAGCTCGGGGACGAAGGAGTTGTTGGGGGCGTCGATGTAGGGCTCGGTGAAGACCAGGTCCTCGGTGATCCGGCACAGCTCCGGGTTGACCGCGGCAGCGACGCGGTCCTTGAGCTCGTTCTGCTCCACGGCGAAATAGGAGGTGTTGAACGCGACCTTGGCGACGTACTCGCCCAAGGCCCGGTCGACGCCGGGATAGGCGTGGCCCTCGTTGAGCTCGGCGCGGAACATGCCCCAACCGATGAGGTTCTCCATCGCGAGGACATGGGTGACGTCGTCGACGCCGTAGTAGTGCGGCACGAGGCCGGGCGCGAAGGTCGCGCCCGCCTCGAGCCCGCGGGCCTCGGCGAGGATCCGCTTGGGGGTGAGCGGCCAGCTCTCGCCGACCAGGCGAACATAGGGGAGGGACTGCTTCAGGCAGATGCCCTTGCCGTCGGCGTCCTGGCACACGAAGACCAGGTTGAGGTTCCCGTCGCCGACCTCGCGCACCTGGAGCGTCGACGTGTCGACGATGCCCTGCAGCGAGGGCGTCCGGTCGAGGTAGGGCACCACGGTCTCGGGGGTGAGGATCTCGTAGTCGGCCATGTCGTGTGCTTCCTCCTATCAGCACCTGCAAACGGTGGCAGCCCCGCCAAGGGCTGCCGGGGGAGCGGCTAGCGGGAGCCGCCGGTCGGTCCGGCGTCGAGCGCGTGGGAGCTCAGCGCGGTGACGGTGACGTCCATCCAGGGGAACAGCGGCAGCGAGCTGATGATGTCGTGCAGCTCGTCGGCGCTGTCGACCGCATAGAGCGCCATGACGGCCCGACGGCCGGGAAGGCGCCAGATGCGGCGCAGCTTCCCGGCGGCGACGAGCTCCTCACCGCGCACCTTCTCGGCGGCCTTCACAGTCGCGAGCAGGTCCGCGTCGATGTCGGGCGGGATCTGCTGCTCCAGCCGGGCCAGGAACTCCATCGCGGTCTCCTCAGCCGGCCGGCGGCGGGGCGACCATGGCGACCGCCTCGTCCGGCGTGGCGTCGTCGTGGATGATCGCGCGCAGGCCCTTGGCGACACCCACCGGGTCGTAGTGCTGCCAGATGTTGCGACCCAGGTTGACGCCGATCGCGCCACGGCTCATGCCGTCGTGCACGAACTCGAACACCTCGCGGGCGTCGTCGGTCTTGGGACCACCGGCGATGACGACGGGAGCGGGGCAGCTCTCGGTGATCGTCTCGAAGTCCTCGCACCAATAGGTCTTGACGACACGGGCGCCGAGCTCGGCGGCGATGCGGCACGACAGCGCGAGGTAGCGCGCGTCGCGCTTCTCCAGCTCCTTGCCGACCGCGGTGACGGCCATGACCGGGATGCCGTAGCGCTCGTACTGGTTGACGGCCGTGGCGAGGTTGGTCAGCGTGACCTTCTCATAGTCCGTCCCGACGAAGATGGAGACGCCGACGGCCTGGACGCCGAGGCGGATCGCCTCTTCGGGGTCGACGACGAGGGTCTCGTTCTCCAGCGTCGGGCCGACGATGCTGTTGCCGCCGCTGATGCGCAGGATGATGTTGGGCTTCGTCGAGGCGGGGATGGAGTTGCGCAGCACACCGCGGGTGGCGAACAGCGCGTCCGCGATCGGGGTCAGCTCCTTGACGGTCTCACCGGGCTTCTCGAGCATCCGGGTCGGGCCCAGGAAATAGCCGTGGTCGACGGCGAGGAAGAAGGCCCTCCCCGTCGCAGGCGGGATGATCTGCGCCATCCGGCGCTCCATTCCCCAATCCATTGTTCGTCCTCCTAGATATCCCCTGGCGGGGCTTGGTCCCCCGCGGAGGGGGCTTGTGATGGTCGGTCAGATCGTGCGTTCGTTGCCGCCGTCGATGGTGATCTGGGCGCCGGTGGTGGCGCGGAACTGGGAGCTCAGAGTCGCGGCGACGAGGTTGCCGACGTCGGCGCTGGTGATCTCGAGGCCGAGCATGTTGCGGCGCTTGTAGTCCTCGATCGACATGCCATATCGCTTGGCGCGCTCGGCGAGCAGCTCCGGCGTCCACAGTGCGGTGTCGAAGACGGCGTCGGGGTGCACGGAGTTGACGCGGATGTGGTCCTTGGCCCACTCCAGCGCCGCCACCCGGGCGATCTGGTTGGCCGCCGCCTTGGAGGCCGAGTAGGCGCTCGCACCCGGGCCGGGGGCGGGGACGTTCTTGGAGCCGACGACCGCGACCCGGCCGCCCTGGGGGGCCAGCCGCAGCAGCGGGTGGACCAGGGCGAAGAGCTGGATCAACCCGTCGACGTTGACCGACATCGCCCGGTGCCAGGCGCGCGGGTCGTGGCGGGCGATCGGGTTGCTCTCGGGGAAGACGCCGGCCGAGGCGACGACCATGTCGACGCCGCCGAACCGCTCGACCCCGGCGTCGAGGCCGCGCGCCAGGTCGTCGCTGGAGGACACGTCGCAGGCCACACCGACATAGGCGGGGTGGTCGGTCATGGTCGGCACGGCGGGGTCGATGTCGAGCCCGATCACGGCGGCGCCGCGCTCGAGCAGGGCCAGCGCACAGCCACGGCCGATCCCGGAGTTGGCGCCGGTCACGACGGCCACCTCGCCGGTGAACTCACCTCCGGGGCGGACCCGGTCGAGCTTGAGCTGCTCGAGCTCCCAGTACTCGAGGTCGAAGATGTCCTGGGCCGGGAGGGCGCGATAGCCGCCCAGCCCCTCGGCCTTCTCGATGGTGTCGATGATCTGGAGATAGATCTCGGCGGCCGCCTCCTCGGCGGCGACGTTGGGTCCCGAGGTCACCAGGCCGAGGTCCGGATCGAGGATGACGCGCGGCGCGGGGTCGCGACGGCGTACGGCACGCCCGTCGGCGTGCTCGTCGACATAGGCGGCATAGTCGGCGGCGAAGGCCGCGACGTCGCGACCGACCAACGGCAGCGGCTTGGTCCACAGCGCGTGGTCGGGGGTGGCGACGCCCTGGCGGGCGACCACGGCAAGGTCACCACGCTGGGAGAACGCCCAGCTCGCCTCGTCACGGTGGCGCCGCAGGATCACCGGCCCTCCCGCGGCCTCGGCCACCGCGCGGCGCAGCTCGGCCAGCTCCACCCGGTCGACGTCCGGTTGGGCCCGCTCGACGGGGGCGGGCGGCTTGGCGTTGTGGGCGACGTGGTCGTCGGCGAGCGAGACCAGGTCGACCATCCGGTCATAGGCCTCCGCGGGGGTGTCGCCGAACGAGACCAGGCCGTGGTGCAGCAGCACGACACCCGTGCACGTGGCCGGGATACCGCCGCGCAGGGCGTCGGCAACGGCCTTGGCGGCGTGGAAGCCGGGCATGGCATAGGGCACGACGATCACGCTGCCGCCATAGAGCTCGCGCACCCGTTGCTCACCGCCGTCGGTGTTGCTCATCGCCAGCAGGGAGTTGGGGTGGGTGTGCATGACGGCGGCCGCCGGGAGCAGCGCGTGGATGATGGTCTCGACCGACGGGCTGGGGGCGGCGGGGTCGAGGCGGGCCTGCAGCAGCTCGCCGAGCATCACGGTGTCCGGCAGGTCGTCGAGGTCGGCGAGGCGGCGTACGCGCGCCAGGTCGAGCGCCGTGAAGCCCTCCGGCTCGATCGCATCGAGGTCCCAGCCGCTGCCCTTCACATGGAGCACGTCGAGCGGGTCGCCGAACAGGTCGGTCCGGCGCACCTTGACCGAGGTGTTGCCGCCGCCGTGCGCGACCACGGTGCGGTCGGCACCGAGCAGTCGGGTCGCATAGACGCACTGTGCGAGCGGCCCCTCATGGGCGGCTGCCTCGTCGGCGTTCCAGCGGTTGCGCATGGTGACGGGTCTCCTCAGTGGTCGCGGGGCGGTCAGCCGTCAGCGCGACCCGCGAACTCGGGATAGAGGGACAGCAGGGCGTCCTCACGGGCCTCGGCAATGCCGCGTTCGGTGATGATGCCGGTGACATAGCGGGCGGGGGTCACGTCGAAGCCGTAGTTGGCGGCACCCACGCCGGGCGCCGCGGTGCGGGCCTCGATCTGCTCCCCGTGCCAGAAGGCGGTGGCGGCGGTGACCTCCTCGGGGCCGCGCTCCTCGATCGGGATGCCGGCCACGCCGTCGCGCAGGGCCGGGTCGATGGTGCTCGAGGGGAGGGCGGCATAGAAGGGCACGCCGTTCTCGTGGGCGAGCACCGCCTTCATGTAGGTGCCGATCTTGTTGGCGACGTCGCCGGCGATCGTGGTGCGGTCGCTGCCGACGATGACGAGGTCGACCTGGCCGTGCTGCAGGAGGTGGCCGGCGGCGTTGTCGGCGATCAGGGTGAGAGGGACACCGGCCTGGTGCAGCTCCCATGCCGTCAGCCGGGCGCCCTGGTTGCGGGGCCGGGTCTCGGAGACATAGACGTGGATGGGGATCCCGGCCGCGTGGGCGGCATACATCGGGGCGGTGGCCGTGCCGTGCTTGACGAAGGCCAGCCACCCGGCGTTGCAGTGGGTCATCACGTTGACCGGGCCGCCCTTGCGGGCGTGGATCTCCTCGATGACCGTGAGCCCGTGCCGGCCGATCGCGGCGCACATCGCGATGTCCTCGTCGGCGATCGTCTCGGCCAGCGCGCGCGCCGTCTCGATCCGCTCCGCTGCGTCCTCGATGCCTTTGAGAGCGGCGAGCTGGCGCTGTACAGCCCAGGACAGGTTGACCGCGGTGGGGCGGCTCGCCTCGAGCTCCGCCCCGGCGTCGGCCAGGGCCGCGTCGGCCTCGGCGGCGCCCATGCCGGCCGTGTGGAGGGCGGCGAGGTACATGCCATAGCCGGCCGAGACACCGATGCAGCCGGCGCCGCGGACCACCATGTCGGCGATGACCTGGGTCATCTGGCCGGAGCTGGTGATCTCGACCTCGTCGTACTCGAAGGGCAGCTTGCGCTGCTCGATGCACCGCACCACGCTCGGGTCGTCCGGGTCGATCCAGACCGTCCGGTCCGCCGGCTCACGTCCGGTGGTGTTGATGATGCTGATGGCCTCGCGGCTCGGCCTCGGTCCGTCGCTCACAGTGGCACCGCCGCGGTGAAACGGCGCTTGCGCGCCGACAGCGTGAACGAGAACAGCAGCGCCACGAGCAGAACCAGACCCTTGACGACGTCTTGCCAGTAGTACTGGAAGTTCATCATCGTGGTGCCGGTCAGCAGGATGCCGATCAACAGCGCGCCGATCGTCGTACCGAACGCGTTGGGCCGGTTGACGCCGAGCACCGAGGTGCCGACCAGCGCGACGGCCACCGCGTCGAGCAGCAGCGAGTTGCCCGCGGAGATGTCGCCCTGGCCGATGCGCGAGGCGAGGATGAGGCCCGCGACCGAGGCATAGAGCCCGGACAGGATGTAGGCGAAGCCCTTGTAGCGGCCGACCCGGGCGCCGGCGAGACGCGCGGCCTCGGGGTTGGAGCCGATGGCATACATGATCCGGCCCCACTTGGTGCGCGAGAGCAGGAACCAGGTGAAGACGCCGAGGACGGCCCAGATCACGACCGGATAGGGGACCGGGCCAAGGGTGCCGCGGTTGAGCTGGAGGAAGCCCTCGGTGAACCTGCCGGGGGCGACCGTGCCGTCGCGCAGGATCAGGCCGGAGGAGACCGACTGGCCGTCGACCGGGATCAGCTTGAGCCCCTGGACCAGGAACATCGTGGCCAAGGTGGCCAACAGGTCGGGGATCTTCAGCACCACGATCAGCAGTGCGTTGACGGCGCCGATCAGCGCGCCACCGATCAGCACCGCGATGATCGCGATGCCGCCCTGCTGGGCATAGATGACCATCGTCATCGCAGCGACCGTGACCGAGAAGCCGGTCGTGGCGCCGACCGACAGGTCGAGGCCGCCCACCACCATCGTGGTCGTCACGCCGAGGCCGGCGATGGCCACCACGGAGGTGAACTTGAGCATCGAGTACATCGTCGACGACATGCGGAAGGCGTCGATGGTGGCCATGAAGTAGGCGAAGAAGATCACCGTCACGGCGAGGAAGCCATACTTGACGACGAGCTCGCGGATGTCGCGCTTGGGTCGCTCGGCCGGGGCAGCGGCCGCAGGGGTCTTCTGCTCGGTGGCGGGCGTCGCCTGGTCGGTCACTTCGTTACCTCCGAAAGTCGCTGCAGGATCTCGTCCCTGGTGGTGTCGGACAGATAGGCGTCGAACCGGAGGTGGCCATCGGCCAGGATGACGACCCGGTCGGCCACCTCCATGATCTCCTCGAGGTCGGTCGAGACGACGATGACCGCCGACCCCGCGGTGGCGACCTCGCGTGCCTTCTCGGCGAGGTCGTGGCGGGCGCCGACGTCGACACCCTGGAACGGCTCGGTGAGGATCATGACCGTGGGCTGCTTGCGCAGCCACCGACCCACGACCACCTTCTGCTGGTTGCCGCCCGAGAGGGACAGCACCGGCTCCTCCTCGGACTGGGCGACGACGCCGAAGTCGTCGATCACCGAGCGACCGACCGTGGCCTCGGCACGCCGGTCGAGCACCGACAGCCGGGACACGTCGCCGAGGAACGGGAAGGTCGAGATCATCGAGACCGTCCAGTCCTTGATGAGCGTGCCGGTTGCGCGGTCCTCGGGGACCATATAGACGTCGCGGGCGATCGCATCGGCGGGGGACTTGGGCTTGAAGGGGCGACCCTGAAGGGTCATCGTCCCCGAGACGAAGTGCTCGGAGCCGAACATGCCGTGGGCCAGCTCGTTGCCTCCGGAGCCCAGCAGGCCGAAGACCCCGGTGACCTCGCGGGCCCGGATCGACAGGTCGAAGGGCGTGGACTTGGGGAGCAGCTGCACGTCGTGGAGCTGCATGACCTCCTGGGTGCCGCGCAGCTCCACGCTGCGGTCGTGGACCGAGGTCTCATCGGCGTCGAGCATCTCGTGGAGCGCGGAGGCCCACTCGAAGGGGCGGTTCTGCTCGCTGCGGATGACGCCGTCGCGCAGCACCAGCAGGCGATCGGCGATCTGGTCGATCTCGGCCAGCCGGTGGGAGACATAGAAGATCGCCACCCCCTTGTCGCGCAGCCCGCGGATCACGTCGAACAGTCGCTCCGCCTCGGTCTCCGACAGCGCCGAGGTGGGTTCGTCGAGGATCAGCAGACGGGGGGTGATGACGAGCGCGCGACACAGCAGCAACAGCTGCTGCTCGGCGATGGGCAGCTCATAGACGTCCTTGCGCAGCAGCTCGTCGGACCAGCCGAGGTCGAGGACCGAGGTCATCTGGCGGGCGCGCGGCATCAGCCCACGCAGGCCCTTGGCGCGGGGTACCTGGTTGTTGACGATCCCCTCGAAGAGGAGGTTCTCGGCGACGGTCAGTCCCGGCACCACGCCGTCGGCGATGCGCTGGTGCACGGCCTGGATGCCGTGGCTGTGCGCGGTGGTGGGGTGGTCGATGGTGACGGTCTCACCGTCGATGGTGATCTGGCCGCCATAGCCGGCATTGACGCCGGACAGCACCTTGATCAGTGTGGACTTGCCGGCGCCGTTGGCGCCGAGCATGGCCGTGACCTCTCCGGGTGCGAGGTCCAGGTCGATCCCCTTGAGCACCTCGTTGGCGCCGAAGGACATCGTGATGCCCCGCATCTCGACAGCGGCAGCCATGGAGTTCCTTCCCCTAGAGAGCGTGTGCCTTGCGCGCAGCATCGTGCCCGGTGGCCGCCGGAGGGGGGAACCGGCGGCCACCGGCACTCAGGTGCTACCGCGAGGCAGCGGGTGCTGCCGCGGGGGCAGCGGATGGAGCATCAGAAGGTGACGATCGGCATCCAGTCGGCCTTCTGGACCTCGGAGAGGTTCAGCTCAGGCAGCGCCTTCCGCAGCTCGTCCATGTTGGTGATGCTGTTGTCCACCAGGAACTGCTGGGTGACGAGCACGCCGGGGAAGTCCACGGAGCGCGCGTCCTGCTGGCCGGCCAGCTCGAGCGCCATGGTGCGCATGACGGCCGCGCCGATCGCGTTGGGGTCGGTGGTGGCGGTGGCCTTCCACGGGCTGCCCTTCGCGGTCATGACCTCGATGTCGGCGTTCGAGATGTCGATGCCGTACGCCGAGATCTTGTCGCCCAGCTTGTTGTCGTTGATGGCCGAGACGGTGCCCTTGGTCAGCTCGTCGTAGGGCGCGAAGATCGCCGTCACGTCGGGGTTGGCCTTGAGGGCGGCGTCGACCAGCTGGGCGTTGTCGGTGGCCACTGCGTTGGTGAACTCACCCACGAAGAACTTCTGGTTCCAGTTGTTGTCCTTGACGAACTGCTCCCACACCACGTTGCGGCGGTCGAGCGGTGCGATACCGAGGACGTTGACATAGCCGACGTTCTGGTCAGCGCCGATGTCGGTCAGCATCTGGCCCAGCGAGAGCTCGGCCAGGCTGGCGTCGGACTGCTGGGTGACGACGGCGCGAGGGGCGCACTCGGCGACCGCGACGTCATAGATGACGACGGGGATGCCCTTGTCGATGGCCTCATTGATCAGCGGGCACATGGTGTCGGCCTGGCCGTGGTCCACCACGATGCCGGTCACGCCGGAGCCGATGGCGGTCTCCATGTCGCTGGCCTGCTTGGCGTTGTCGGCCTGGGCGTCATACCAGGTGTACTCGATGCCAATGGCGTCGGCCTGCTGCTTGGCGCCGTTGGTCCACTGTTGGAAGTAGTCGCCTGCGCCGCTGTTCTGGACGACCGCGATCTTGACCGGGCCCTCGCTGAACGGGGCCGGCTTCTCGGCACCAGCGGCGGCCGAGGAGACCGATCCGGTGTCGGCGGTCTTGGTTTCTCCCTTGGTGTCCTGGCTGCACGACGCCAGGGCGGGCGTCGCTGCCAGCAGCGCGGCCGCGAGCAGGGCTCCCCTCGTGGTCCACGTACCAGTCTTCATGCTGTGATCCCTTTCGGTCTGGGGTCGTCGGCACTCACCCGGTGTCCTCCCGCCGGGTGGCCGGAGAGAGTGCACAAATGTGCACCTAATGCACACAGGTGCACGCTACAACTCCGGATCGCCAGGGGGCAAGCATCATTTCGGTTACGTTTCAGCCGTGTCGCGGTGCCTAGACTCCGCGACATGACCACACCCTCGCTCACCTGGGACGACGCACGGCTGCTCTATCCAGGGCTGCGCGACGTGGCCTATCTGGACAGTGCTGCGATGGGGCTGCTGTCGACGCGGGTGCGGGATGCGATGACCGCGATGGTGGACGCGCACCACCTGATGGGCGTGGCATCGTCGCCGGACTGGCACGCCGACGTCGCGGCGACCCGGGCCTCGATCGCCCACCTGGTGGGCGGTCGCCCCGACGGTGTCGCCTTCACCCAGAACACCAGCACCGGCTTGGCGATCGTGGCCAACGGCCTGGACTGGCGCGACGGCGACAACCTCGTCGTGCCGGCGGGGGAGTTCCCCAGCAACTTCTATCCCTGGCTCCAGCTGCGGCGGCGCGGCGTCGAGGTGCGCGAGATCGCGATGGCCGACGGCGCTGCCGCCGTCGCCGACATCGTCGGCGCCGTGGACCGCCGTACGCGGGTGGTGGCGCTCAGCGCCGTGCAGTACTCCTCGGGCCATCGCTATGACCTCGCCGCCGTCGGGCAGGCCTGCGCCGACTCCGGCACGCTCCTCGTCGTCGACGGGACCCAGGCGGTCGGCGCGATGGTCGTCGACACCGGCGCGCTCGGCGTCGACGTGCTGGCGGTCAGCTCCCACAAGTGGGTGCTCGGTCCGCTCGGCGTCGGCTTCGTGCACCTGTCGGTTCGGGCCATGGAACAGCTGACTCCGTCCACCGTGGGCTGGCTCAGCGTCGAGGAGCCGTTCGCGTTCGACCACGAGCCGCGCCTCGCCGCCGATGCGCGCCGCTTCGAGTCGGGGACCGAGAACGCCGTCGGTATGGCCGGGCTCGGCGCGACCGTGGCCCTGATGCACGAGCTCGGACCGCAGCGGATCGAGGACCGTGTCCTCGACCTGGCCGACGAGCTGGGAGCGCTGTTGCCCTCCGTGGGCCTGACACGCGTCGCGTCGCCGGACCGCAGCCAGCGGTCCGGGATCGTCATCGCCCGTCAAGTGGACGGCTCGGGCCGGCTGCTGTCGGACCTCCACCAGCGGCTGCTGGACGGCGGCGTGCGCTGCTCGCTGCGGGCCACCGGACTGCGGTTCGCGCCGCACTACTTCGTCACCGCCGCTGACCTCGCGCGCGTGATCGACGTGCTGCGCTGGTCCCGCAGGGCCGTCAGTCGGCGAGGCTGAGCCGGCGGGAGGCCAACCGGGTCCAGGGATTGATGGTCGGCTCGCCGACCCAAACGACGAGGGCCGAGCCGTCGGGCGCCAACGACAGCGTCGGCTCGGTGACCCAGATCCACTCGGGGCCGGTCACCTGGACCGGCTCGGACCAGCCCTGCCCCGCCGGGCGCAAGGCAGCCCAGAGCTCGGGCTCGGCCGGCACCCCCTGGGTCCACAAGAGGGCGAGGCCCCCATCGGGCGCCGCGGCGAGGCGGGGGAGGCGGGCGCGCACCCCCCGCGCCGAGACGACCTCCGGTGCGCTCCATCGACCGCCGCTGGGGCGGGTGGCCACCGCGACGGGTCCGTCGACGACCGGGAACGCGACCGCCGCGCGCCGGTCGGCGTCGAGGACGGCAGGCACGGTGGTCGTGGTCCACCGGGTGGTGCCCAGCTCGACCGGGAGCAGCCAGCTGCCGGCCGCGGTGTGCTCGTGGACGCGGACGGGCTGGTCCTCGTCCTTGCCGTCCAACCCGACGACGAGGAGGTCGCCCCGGCCGTTGCCGACGGCCACGCCGAGGTCGGCCGAGGTCACGGCCGCAAGGGGACGGCGCCAGTGCCCGCGCGTCGTCCGGCGTTGCAGCAGGGAGTCGCTCAGCACGACGGCCCGACCCTCGTCGTCGAGATCGACGGTGTCGGGCATCCCTCGTCGGGCCAGGCGGACCGTGGGCTGCCACTCGCCGTCATGGGGACGGAACGCGGCGACGAGGCGGCGCGGCTCGGCCCAGTCGACGCGGCCGTTCTTCTGGCCCCAGGCGACGATCGTGTCGCCGCGCTCGTTGACCGCGAGGCGCGCCCCTTGGGTGTGGAAGGCCCCGGCATGGTGGCTCCAGGTCAGGTCGGTGGGCTGCTCCCACCGGCCGGCTTCCCAGCGGCGGCTCACGACGCCGCGGCCGTGCAGCCGGTGATAGACGACCGTGACCCGCCCCGGGCCGTCGACGGCGGCTTGGGGGTCTCGGCCGAAGGCCAGCCCGACGGGCTCGCCCCACTCGCCGTCGCGAGTCGTCCGCGCGGCGAGGATCTGGGTGCCCTGCTCCCAGACCGCCGTGGCGACCCCGGAGGCGTCGGTGACCAGGCGGACCGAGATGACGTCCTCGGTCAGGTGGTCGGCCAGCACCTCGACGGGACCGGCCTCGAGGGCGCGGCGGAAGGGGCGCTCACCGGTCGGTGCGTCCTGGGTGGGGACGGCGACTCCGGGCTGGCTGCGACGCGGGAAGGGCGGCACCGTTGTGGCCGCCCCTGGTGACGCGCATTCGGCCCCCTCGACGGTGCGATGGGTGGCAAAGCCGCGCATTGGCCTTCTCCTTCGAAAAAGGCCGACCTCCCGACAGATGAAACCCGAGATGCCGGTTCGTGGATGTCCCCCGCCACAGTGTTCGGCGACCTCCCCCCGTCGGGCAAGTGTCTGGACCTGTGAGGTGTGACATGCGGTGCGGGCTCATCCTATGTCCGGACCGCGCCGTCCGGGGCAGGTCCGCAGGAACCGGTCGGGCGCTGATCTCGTCGGATCCCCATGAGCAGCGTGCGCCTCCTGGTCCTCGCCCCGCTGGTGGTGCTGGCCGGGTGCGGCACCACCAACGGCGCGTCCGACGAGCCCAGCACCGGTGTGACCGGCGTGGTCTGGCTCGCCCCGACCTGTCCGCTAGAGCAGCCGGGACAGCCGTGCGATGCCGAGCGTGCCGGTCGCGTCAAGGTCATGCTGTCCGAGCCGGCGACCAGCGATGAGGCCACCGGACCTACCGTGGCCACCGCGATGTCCGACGGACAGGGCCGGTTCACGATCTCTGTCGAGCCCGGCAGCTATCTGCTCACCGCCGACGCGGGGATGCTGTGCAAGCCGATGCCCGTCGAGGTCCGTGCCGGCGACCCCGTGTCGGTCGCCCTGTCCTGCGACACCGGGATCCGCTGACCTTCAGTGCTCGAGCAACGCTGCCGGCGGGAGCTCGAGGGCGGACGCCGTGGGGAAGCGGCCGTCCGAGCTCTCGATGGCGGCGAGGTCGCGGACCTGCGTGCGGCACCACGGTGACACCTCCCGATCGTCGGCGATGACGCCGTCGCGGAAGTCCGGCCAGGGCTCCCAGCGCAGGTCGTTGACCTCCGCCGGCGACGGCTCCGGCTCGCCGTCGGCGACCGCGACGAAGACCGGGCACAGCTCGTTCTCCCGCGTGCCGTCGGGCATCTCGGCGACGTAGCGGAAGCGCGGCAGCACCAGCTGGACCCCGGTCAGCCACAGACCGAGCTCGTCCAGCGCGCGGCGCACGACGGCCTGGCTGATCGCCTCGCCCGGGGCCGGATGACCGCAGACGGTGTTGGTCCACACCCCCGGCCAGGTCCGCTTGTCGAGCGCCCGCTGGGTGACCAGCACCGAGCCGGCGCCGTCGAAGACATAGCAGGAGAAGGCCAGGTGCAACGGCGTCGCCCGGTGGTGGACGGTGGCCTTGGCGGCCGTCCCGATGGCGTGACCCCGCTCGTCGACGAGCACGACCTCCTCACGCCCGGTCACGCCGGCCTCGCCAGGGTGTTGACGATCCCGCCGAACACCGCCGGCACCGCACCAGCCGCCGGCACCAGCGCGGCTCGCAGCGATGGTCGCCGGGTCGCGAAGAGCAGCGACTCGGTGAGCAGGCGGTAGCGGCGGGTCACCGACCGCCATGACCGCTCATAGGTCTCGGGCCGGCCGGCCGCGATCGCGGCGACCGCCACCCGGGCCTGGGCCAGGGCCAACGCGATGCCTTCGCCGGTCAGCGCGTCGACATAGCCGGCGGCATCGCCCACCAGCAGCACGCGCCCGGCGACCCGGCGCCGCGCCCGCTGCCGGAGCGGCCCGGCCCCGCGCACCTCGCCGCCCACCGCGCCGGTGAGGCGGTCGGCCAGCGCGGGAAAGGTGCGGAGCTGGTCGTCGAACCCCCCTCGCTGATCGGTGAGGACGGCGACGCCGACGAGGCCGGGGCCGACCGGCGTCACATAGGCCTCTCCCGCGCGCGACCAGTGCACCTCGACCTTGGACGTCCACGGGGCGAGCTCGAAATGGCGCCGCAACCCGAAGCGGTGCGTCGCCCTCGCGAGGGGCATCTCGAGCCCCACCATCCGACGCACGGGGGAGTGCAGTCCATCGGCGGCGACCAGCCACGGGGCGCACGTCCCGTTGACGACGATCCCGTCGGTGCCGTGGTGCACGTCGGTCACGGCCTCGTGAAGCACCCGGATGCCGGCGGCATCGACGGCCTGGCGCATGGCCGCGTGTAGCGTCGTACGCCGGACACCACGACCGGGGCCGGCACGGAAGGGCGCGGCGACTGAACGGCTGCCGGACACGTAGCGGATCCCTGTCAAAGGTCGGCCTTCCGGGTCGATGTCGAGGCGGGCGAGCGCAGCGACGGCGCCGGGCATCAACCCCTCGCCGCATGCCTTGTCGATGGTGCCAGCACGGTGGTCGAGGACGAGCGGCTCGAGCCCGAGTCGGCACGCCCACAGCGCGGTGGCGAGGCCGGCCGGGCCGCCCCCGGCGATGATCAGGTCGGTCACCGGGCGGCCTCGGCTCCCAGCCGCGGCGTGGCGGCGACGAGGGCGGCGTCCTCACACCGGACGCGTACGACGAGCAACGCCGCGTTGGCGACGGTGAAGCCGACGGCCGTCAGCCACGCCCCGTGGACCAGCGGCAGCGCCAGGCCCTCGGCGACGACGGCGACATAGTTGGGGTGGCGCAGCAGGCGGTACGGCCCGCGGGCGACGAGACCGGCCCCGGGGACGACGATCACCCGGGTGTTCCACTGCTGGCCGAGGGTCGCGATGCACCACCAGCGCAGCGCCTGGCTCGCGGCGACCACGAGCACGCAGACCCAGGCCAGCGGGGGGATCACGTCGGGTCGCCGCAGCCACACCTCGGCCAGCGCGCCCGCCAGCAGGCCGGTGTGGAGCACCACCATCGCGGGGTAGTGGCCGCGCCCGCTCTCCACGCCACCGCGCGCGAACGCCCAGGCGGCGTGGCGTTGTGAGACGACCAGCTCCGCCAACCGCTCCAGCGCGACGAGGCCGACCAGCAGCGTGAACCACCACTCGCTGCTCATGCCGCCGCCGGCATCTGCAGCAGCACCAGCTCCGAGCAGAAGCCAGGCCCCATCGCGAGGAGCAGCCCGAACGAGCCTGGTTCCGGCGGCCGCAACCGCAGCGTGTCGCGCAGGACGTGGAGCACCGACGCCGACGACAGGTTGCCGATGTCGGCCAGCGAGTCCCAGGTCAGCTGGACGGCGTCCTGGTCGATGGCGAGCGCATCCTGCACCGCCTCGAGCACCTTGGGGCCCCCCGGGTGGGCGACATAGAAGGTGACGTCGTCCTGGCACAGGCCCTGGTCCTCCAGGAACTGGCTCACGTCGCCGCCCAGGTGGGCCCGCACCAGGTCGGGGACGCTCGCGTCGAGCACGATCCGCAGGCCCGTGGGGCCGATGTCCCACCCCATCGCTCGCTCGGTGTCCGGATAGAGCCGGCTCCGGGTGGCCACCACGCGTGGCCGCGGCTGGTGCTCGGCCTCGGTGTCGGCGAGCGACTCCTGCAGCGCCTCGGCCCGTGTGGCGCCGGCCGCCACGACCGCCGCGGCGCCGTCTCCGAAGAGGCCGCTCGCCACGAAGTTGGGCACCGTCAGGTCGTCGCGCTGGATCGTCAGCGAGCACAGCTCCACCGACATCAGCACGGCGACCTGGTCGGGGTGACCGACCAGATGGTCTGTCAACCGGGCGATCCCCGCGGCCCCGGCCACGCAGCCGAGCCCCACGAGTGGGAGGCGTACGACGTCGGCCCGCAGCCCGATGGCGGCCGCGACGCGCGCGTCGAGGGACGGTACGGCGAGCCCGGTGACCGTGGCGGCGATGATCAGGTCGACGTCCGACGGGGTGAGGCCGACCGCCTTGAGGGCGTCGACGACCGCCCGGGCGCCCAGCTCGACCCCAGCGTCGATGAACGCGTCGTTGGACTGACCGAAGTCGGTGAGCCCGCCGTAGGACTCCAGTGGCAGGGCGAGGTGGCGGGTCCGCACCCCCGCGTTGCGGTGGAGCCGGCGGATCATGACCTCGTGGTCGCGCCCGTCGCGCAGGATCTCGTGGACGAAGGTGTCGGTGATCTCCGTCTGGTCATATCGGTGCTCCGGCAGGGCTCCGGCCACGCTCATCAGCTGAGGTCTCGCGAGGGTCATGGGCGGTGTCTCCTGGATCGGGCGATCGCCTGGGGCAACCGGCGGGCGAGGGCGGACAGGGCGTGGGGGGTGATCGAGCCGTGGGCGAGGCCGAGCTCGACGAGGTCGTCGAAGACGCGTTGGCTGCCGGCGGCCGCGCCGAGCCCAGCCGCCAGCACGGTGTCGCTGCGACACAGCCGAGCAGCGATGTCGACGTGCTTGAGATGCCTGCCCAGCAAGGGTTCCACCTGTCGGCGATAGCGCGTCGCCGCACTGAACGGGTCGCCGGCCGCGATGGCGTCGGACGCCGCACGACCCGCGGCCATCCCCGTGAGCACGGCATAGAAGATTCCCTCGCCGGTCATCGGGTTGACCAGCCCGGCCGCATCCCCGGCGAGCAGCAGCCGCCCGCGTCCCGGTCGCCAGTCGCCGTCGGAGAGCGGCAGCTTGGCGCCCCGCCAGTCGGTCGCCTCGGCCGTCGTCCCGGGGATCAGCTCCTCGAGCAGCGCGATCATCTGCTGCTTGGAGGGTGTGGTGTGAGCGCCGGGCAACAGCTCGCCATAACCGACGTTGGCCCAGCCGTCGCCGCGGTCGAAGCACCACGCATAAGCGGGTTGCCGCTCGTGTCCGAAGACGATCGTCTGCGCCCCGCGCAGCTCCACCGGTGTGGGGACATAGCCGCGCAACGCCATCGCCATCCGCGGTTCGCTGAACCGTGACTGGCGGCGCAGCACCGAGTGGACACCGTCGGCCCCGATGACGACGCGACCGGTCAGCCCGTCGCCGAGGTCGAGGTGGTCGCGGCCGCGGCGTACGTCGGTCACCTTGCGCCGCTGCAACCTCGCGCCGGCATGCTTCGCAGCGGTGACGAGCCGGTGGTCCAGCTCCTGGCGGGGGATCACATAGGTCGGCCGAGGCATCGTGCGGTCCACCCCGCGCGAGCGCAACTGCAACCGGAGCCTCGGGATCGACGCATGACCGCCGACGACCTCGTCGGCGCACCCCAGCTCGTCGAGCACGTCGACGGCATGCGGCGCGATCCCGTCGCCACAGGCCTTGTCCCGCGGGAAGTCCACGCGGTCGGCGATCAGGACGTCGAGGCTCGGCTCGGCCTGCAGCGCGGCCATCGCGGCGCAGGCGCCCGCCGGTCCGCCGCCGACGATGACGATGTCATGGTGCCCAGGGTCATGGTGCGCCGTCACGAGCCGGCCAGCCCGAGCATCGCGACGTCGAGGACGGCGATAACGACCGCTGCCTGGAAGGGGAGATTCCCCTTGCCACGCAGGGCGATCACGGCAAGCACCACCACGAACGCAGCGTTGGGAACGACGCCCCACCAGGCCGCCTTGGCCGACCACGCCGCGACGACGACGACCGACGCCGCGACCAGCAGGCCGACCGCGACCAGTCGCGACCGGTCGGGCCCGAGGCGGTGGGGGAGACCTCGGACGCCGGTTGCCGCGTCGTCGTCGAAGTCCGGCAGCGCGTTGAGGACGTGGGCCCCGACCCCCAGCATCGCTCCGGCCGCCACCATCCATGGGGCGGGCAGCGCCGGGGTGGCCTGCGCCAGTGTCACGACGCCGGGCAGTGAGCCGAACGCGACGGCGTAGGGCAGCCACGACCAGGCCGTCGCCTTGAGCCCGATGTTGTAGGCGTGTCCCGCGCCGATCACGAGCACGACGTGGGCCAGCGCGCTGCGCCAGCCCAGCAGTCCCGAGAACGCGACGCTGGCGGCGAGGGCCAGGAGAAGCGCGGCGGTGACGCGCCGGGAGTCGAGGAGGCCGAGTGCCAGCGGTTTGTCACGCCGGCCGACGCGCCGGTCGCGCCCGGCGTCGACGAGGTCGTTGCCCCAGCCGATCGTCAGCTGCCCCGCGAGGACGGCGGCGACCAGCACGGCCACGGTGGCGGTCGGCAGTCCCCAGTCGACGGCGAGCAGCCCGGCCAGCACCGTCACCGCGATGGTCGGCCCGATGTGGGCAGCCCGCAGCCAGGCGTTGACCCCGCCCGTCGGCGACGGCGGCACCACCACCTCGGGCATGGGGACCTCCTCGGCTGGGTGAGTGAGTACCCACCTCAGCACGATGCCAACCACGACGCCAGACCAGCCGGTCCGAATCCTGGTCTAGACCGGGTTGGACGACCCCTTGACCCCGGTCTAGACCGGTTCGGTCACGCCCACCACCCGGTCCTGACCGGTCGGACAGCCCAGACCGGCTGGTCTGGAACAGTCGGTCAGGACCTAGCTCAGCTTGTTGCCGTAGCTCGGCAGCCGGAAGGCCCGTTCGTAGTCGGACCCGACGAAGTCGGTGCTGCGGTTGCCGACATTGGCCACGACGGTGAAGCCGCTGTCGACGAAGGACTGGCGGCACCGCTGCTTGCTGACCACGACGTCCTCGTCGACGTGACGGGTGCACACCCGGTCGACGGGGAACCCGGCCTTGCCGAGCAGGCGCTGCATCTTGGCGGCCTCGGTGTCGTCGCGCCCGGTGTTGAAGAAGACGGCGACGCCGTGGCGGTGGGCGAACCGGGCGAAGCGTCGTACGACGCGCACCGGCTGCTGCGGCGCATAGTGCGTGGCGAGCGAGGTGTTGTCGATGTCGAGGTTGATGGCGAGCCTCTCACCGGCGACCGCGCTTGCGACGCGGTCGGCGAGGAAGGCCCGCGAGCCGACCATGTCGGCGTGAACGTCGGCGAGCCAGACCGACTCGCTGGGCAGCTTGCGGGTCTGGGCGGCTGTCGCCGGAGGGGCCGGGACGATCAGGGCGAGGGCGGTCAGGGCGGCGGGGAGGAGGCGAGGCACGCCGTCCAGTCTGAGCCAGAACCCCTTGCTGCGTTGGCGATTGGCCAACGCCGCGCTCACTGATAGAGCGCGACCGAGTCGGCCCAGGTGAGAACGATGGAGCCCTCGCCGGCCTGGAGGTTGCCGGCGTCGCTGCTCACGTTCAGTGTCCACACGGGGTCGCGTCGGTCGAAGCGGCGGTAGGACAGCTCGTTGCCGTCGAGCGCATAGGCCCCGCCGCCGGTGATCGCCACGTCGCCGTCGATCTGATCGACCTCGGCCAGCCGGTCGTCATAGAGGGTGCCGCTGGACCAGTCGAGGACCCAGGACGTACCGGCCGTCGTCACGCCCACGGGAAAGAACCAGGAAGAGTTGTCCGCGTTCACGGCGAGCTCGCCTCGCCTGCCCGACCGGTCATAGACGGTGACGACCCGATCCGGGTGAGTTTGCTGGTCGGGCGAGCTCTGCACATAGACCAGCATCGCGCTGGCGACGCCGACGTCCTGGGCCTGGTCGACGCGCTCACTCCAGAGCTCCTCGCCGTTCGCGGGGTCATAGGCAACGGCGTCGATGCCGCCCTTGACGAGAACCACGTCGTCGGACGCCGCGATGCGGCAGGTCGTCGTTGTGGCGCAGGGGTAGTGCCGTCCGGTGCTCCACGCCTTGTCGCCGGTGGCGATGTCATAGGCGGTGAGGGTGTCGGGTTCGCTGACGACCAGCAGGTCGCTGTTGATCGCCAAGCTGCTGCCGTTGTCGACCTTCCAGATCGTGCTCCCGTCGCGGAGGTCCGCCAGCTCGATCACGTTCTCGCCGAGCAGGACGACGCCGTCGTCCGTGATGCGGGCGGGCTCGCCGTCCTGGCTCTTCCATCGGAGCGAGCCGTCCTCGGCCGAGAAGGCGCGGACCGGGCGGGTGGAGTCCTCCTCATAGCCCCACGGCAGGGCCAGTACCGTCGAGCCGTCCGGCGACGCCGCGAAGACGTATTCCGTTGCGTCGTCCTCCACTGACCACCGCTCCCGGCCGTCATCCTCGATCGCGACGATCGTGGTGCTGTCGCCGTCGACGGTGGAGATGTAGGTAACGCCGCGGTCGGGCACCACCCAGGCCTCCTGGCTGTTGGGAAGGTCGCGTTTCCACCGTTGCTCCGGCTCGGAGGTGACCGGCCGAGGGAGCGGGGCCTCGCCATAGGAGGGGAAGAAGAACGTCCCGCTGCCCCGATGGCTGGCGGAGAACCAGGCGCCTGCCCCGATCATCGCCAGGACGACGACCCCGATGCCGACCAGCGCTCGACGGCGTGGCCGGCGCCGCGCCGGTCTGCCATCGCCCACCCCGCCTGGGCCTTCGACCAGGTCCGCTGCGCCGCCCTCGCCGTCGTAGGCCGCGGGACGGGCGCGCTGCCCGGGGCCGTCGACCACCATGGGTGGTGTGCTCGCGATGGTCGCCGGCGACAGCGCGAGCCCACAGGCGGGGCAATAGCTCTCGGCGTCGCCGACCTCGTGGCCGCAGCGCGAGCAGAACATGCGGTCGTCCCGTCCGTCGTGGTGGTTCTGGCCCGACGGTAGTCCCTCGCC
The DNA here is from genome assembly GCA_020438665.1 of Nocardioidaceae bacterium. The sequence goes on from JAGQUE010000096.1 coordinate 21,647, forward strand.
GGCGACCTCATGTCCGTCGGTGGAAGGTGATGGTGCCGTCGGGGTGTCGTTTGTGGTGGTAGGCGGGGTCGTGGATGCGGTGGTGGTGGAACCCGCAGAGGGGTTCGGCTTTATCCAGGTCGGTGCGGCCGCCGGTTGACCATGGATCGCGGTGGTGGAGGTCGGTCCAGGCGT